>CAZGDJ010000014.1:0-20472 GCA_964524635.1 uncultured Rikenella sp.
AATTAATGGTTCCGGGAAACATAATAACTGGTCGATGGCCACAAATACAGGTGTAAACCTGCTTTCCCCTGGAAAGAACCCGAAAACCAATCTGCAATTCCTTACTTTTCTTGTCAATGTCATAAAGGCAGTCAATGACAGCAATGAGATTATAAGAGCCTCCGTTATGAGTGAATCAAACTCATATCGGCTTGGAGGACACGAAGCCCCACCTGCTATAATTTCAGTATTCCTGGGAACATATCTGACCAATATGCTTGATAATATTGCAAGCAAGGTCACTGAAAGAAAGATGACTCCTGCTCAGAAAACTGAATTGAAGCTCGGAATCGGGAAAATACCTGAAATATTACTTGATAATACTGACCGTAACAGAACTTCACCTTTTGCTTTTACAGGTAACAGGTTTGAATTCAGGGCTGTCGGGTCATCAGCAAACTGCAGTGCTTCAATGATAGTATTAAATAGTGCAGTAGCATATCAGCTTACAAAATTTAAAAAAGAAGTAGACCTGATCATAAAAAAAGGAAGAAACAAGGATGAGGCAATATTCCAGGTTCTGAAAAGCTATATTAATGAATCGAGGAGAGTAGCTTTTGAGGGAGATAACTACAGTAAAGAATGGCATGCAGAGGCAGCAAGAAGAAAGCTATGCAATATTTCCAGTGTTCCTGAGTCCCTGAGATGTTATCTTACACCGTTTGCAAAAGAGGTCCTGATAGGCTCGAATATTTTTTCCGAGAAGGAACTTGAGAGCCGTGTGGAAGTTGAATATGAGAAATTTACAAAAAAGGTTCAGATTGAAGCAAGAGTTCTCGGAGACCTGGCTATTAATCATATTGTGCCTACTGCCATCCGGTACATGACAACTCTTGTCGAAAATGTGAAAGGTCTGCGCGATATTTTTGACGAAAATGACTTTATCAGGCTTGCAGGAGCGCGAAAAGATCTGATTATAAATATATCTGATCATATCTCAATGATAAAGAAACTGGTTAACGATATGGTCGAGGAGCGCAAGAAAGCTAATATAATCGATGATCCTTACAAGAAGGCAATAGCGTATGAGAGCAAAGTAAAACCATATCTGGAGGATATAAGGGTTCATATTGACAAGCTCGAGCTGATAGTTGACAATGAAATGTGGCCGTTGCCAAAATACCGCGAGCTGCTCTTTACCAGATAAATTCTTTTGATTTTTAGGTTCAGGATGCCTCTCTTTGGAGGCATTCTTTTTTTTCATCCCGGATACAGAGGTAATAAAAGACTCTACATGCCGTTAACATTGATAACAATCATTATTTTTGCATATAATGAATGCCACTCTTATGAAAAAGTGTTTCTGCTGCTTGATTATTCTGGTTTTTATAGTCCCTGTTACAGCTCTGGCTCAGAAACAGAAGTCGGAACGTGCATATGAAGCCTTCAGATCAGGCAATTATTATGATGCCATTGATCTTTTCAAGGACGCTTATTCAAAGGCCCGGGATAAACAGATGAAGGCTGACATGGTATTTATGGTCTCCGAGTGTTATCGTCTGACAAATGACCCTAAGAATGCTGAGTCATGGTATAAGAAAGCAGTGAAGGGTCCTTTTCCTAAACCTGAAGCCCAATACTGGCTTGCCGAGAGCATTAAGAAAAACGGTCGTTATTCTCAGGCTGTGGAAGAGTTTAAAAAATACCGTCAGCTTGTTCCCGGTGATCCGCGTACCGAGCAGCAGATAAGATCCTGTGAATTGGCAGCTGAATGGGTCAGCTCACCGGAAGCATACAAAGTTGAGGAAGCAAAAGAACTGAACTCGAAAGACTCTGACTTCAGCCCTGCTTTTGCACGTGATGATTACGGACTGGTCTGGTTTACGTCATCGCGCGATGATGCACAGGGAAACAAGAATCATGGTGCCACCGGCCAGAGTTTTACAGACATCTTTGAAACGAGGCTTGATAAAAAGGGCAAATGGAGCACCCCGGTACCAGTGGAGTATCTTAACAGTGAGTTTGAAGACGGAGCACCGTCATTCTCGCCTGATTTCAGTGAAGTATATTATACGCGTTGTGAAGCTGGTAAACGCGAAAAGAAAGGGTGCTCAATTATGTATTCTGAACGTATAGGGTCTGAATGGTCTCAGCCTGAGAAACTTGAAATACTGTCTGATTCTGTTGTAGTAGCTCACCCTTCGATTTCCGCAGACGGACTTACTCTCTACTTTGTGTCGGATATGCCGGGCGGTAAAGGGGGTAAGGATATCTATCGCACAACCCGTGCAACACGAGGTGTAGCCTGGGCTACTCCGGAAAACCTTGGATCAGACATCAATACTAAGGGCAACGAATTATTTCCATTCATACGTGCTGACGGAACACTGTATTTTTCGTCAGACAGCCATATAGGCATGGGAGGCCTCGATATTTTCAAGGCTGTTCCTCAATCCGAAGATCATTGGCTGGTCCAGAACCTCAAATCACCGATGAACAGCAATGCTGATGACTTCGGAATAACTTTCGAAAATGGAGAGGAAAAAGGATTATTCAGCTCAACCCGCAAAGGGAAAGGTGATGACGATCTCTATCTTTTTGAATTGCCCCCTTTGCGTTTCAGTATAACAGGACTTGTAAAGGATGAGAAAACCGGACAGCCCGTTCAAGGGTCAACTGTTCAATTGATTGCCAGTGACGGTGCAAACATGCAAACAGAAACGGGTGGAGGCGGTGAATTTAAGTTTACACTTCAGCCTGGCGTTGATTATATATTTCTTGCTTCAAAAAAGGGATATCTTAACGGAAAAGAAAAAGAGACCACAAGAGGTCAGGAAAAGAGCCGTGATTTCATGACGACTATTCTTCTTACAGCAATTGATAAACCTATTGAGCTTCCGAATATATTTTATGATTTCAACAAATGGGATCTTAGACCTGAGTCTATGGTATCTCTTGATAAGCTGGTGGAGACCCTCAATGACAACCCGAATGTCACTATTGAGCTGATGTCACATACAGATTCCCGCGATACTGAAGAGTATAATACTGAACTGTCACAAAAGAGAGCACAGTCGGTGGTTGACTACCTTATTGCCAAGGGGATTGATGTTGAGAGGCTGACAGCTAAGGGTTATGGTGAAACCAATCCTAAAGTTGTTGATGCTCTGATTGTCAGGGATTCTCCTTTTCTGAAGCTCAATACTTCACTTACTGAGCAGTATATAAATACACTGGCCAACGATGAACAAAAGGAGATAGCTCACCAGATAAACAGAAGGACAGAATTCAAGGTGTTGAGAACGGACTATGAGCCTAAGAATTAACCATTATGTAGCCTTGGCTGTAATGACCCAAGAAGTATGAGCGGAGATTCCCGTTATGCTAGAAGAGGTGTCTCATCGTCAAAAGAAGATGTGCATGCCGCCATACATAATATTGATAAGGGTATTTTCCCAAAAGCTTTCTGCAAGATAGTGCCTGATCAGCTTGGTGGGGATTATGACTTCTGTAATATAATGCATGCTGATGGTGCCGGTACTAAATCATCACTTGCTTATGTATACTGGAAAGAAACAGGAGATATTTCAGTCTGGAAAGGTATTGCGCAGGATGCTGTTGTCATGAATCTTGATGACCTGCTATGCGTGGGAGCAACAGACAACATACTTCTCTCATCTACAATAGGCCGCAACAAGAACCTGATACCGGGCGAAGTAATAAAAGCTGTAATTGAAGGCACTGAGGATTTCCTCAGCGATATGCGCGATCTCGGTATTGGCATCTGGTCAACGGGTGGCGAGACTGCTGATGTGGGCGACCTGGTAAGGACAATAATTGTTGACTCTACTGTAACAGCCCGCATGCGTCGTTCAGATGTCATATGCAATTGTAAGATAAAACCGGGTGACGTGATCGTTGGTCTTGCATCATTTGGCCGGACATCATACGAAAAGGAATATAACGGAGGAATGGGCAGCAACGGACTTACCTCTGCGCGTCATGATGTGTTCAGTAAATATATTGCGTCACTTTATCCTGAGAGTTATGATCAGGCAGTACCATCCTCTCTGGTCTATTCAGGCAAGACCAGGCTGACAGATCCAACCTCCGTCCCCGGGGTAAATGCAGGCAAGCTGATTTTGTCTCCCACCCGCACTTACGCTCCTGTAATAAAGAAAGTGCTGGCTGAAATGCGTTCTTCAATACATGGCATGGTCCACTGCTCAGGCGGAGCGCAGACAAAAATTCTGCATTTTATTGATAATATGCATGTTATAAAAGATAATCTTTTCCCCGTCCCTCCTCTTTTCGAATTGATAAGATCAAACTCCGGTACTCCATGGGAAGAGATGTATCGGGTCTTTAACATGGGACATCGTATGGAGTTGTATGTGGCTCCATCTGATGCTCAGGCAATATTAGACATTGCAGCGTTATTCAGCCTTGAGGCACGGGTAATAGGCAGATGTGAGGAGTCTGATGTCAGGAAACTTACAGTTAAAAGTGAGTCTGGCGAATTCCAGTATTTCTGAAAGGCACAAGGCACAAGGCACAAGTGAGAAAGGGATCTTGTTTCACTTTTGCCTTTTGTCCTTTGCCTTTTGCCTTTTGTCTCACTTTCACTACCTTTGCCCCCTGAAATTTGAGATATAATGGCAAACAATCTTATACTTGAGAAGCTTGAGGGAGTAAAGAACCGCTTTATTGAGGTGGGAGAGCTTCTTACTGCATCTGATGTGATGTCAGATATGAAGCGTTATATAAAACTGAACAAGGAATACAAGGAGTTAAAGCCTGTAGTTGAGTCTTATGACAGGTACAAGTCAGCCCTCGATAACCTGGCGAGCTCGAGAGAGATGCTCGCAGGAGAGAAGGATGAAGAAATGCGTGAGATGGCGAAAGCTGAGATTGACAACTTGCTTAGCATTATACCCGGAATGGAGGAGGAGATCAAGTACCTGCTCCTGCCTGCAGATCCCGAGGATGATAAAAATGCTGTGATGGAGATAAGAGCAGGCACAGGTGGTGATGAAGCGAGCATCTTTGCAGGCGACCTGTTCCGGATGTATTCCAAGTACATAGAAACACGCGGCTGGAAAATAGACATGAATTATTTTACGGAAGGCACAGCCGGAGGTTATAAGGAGATAGTGTTCAATATAATTGGTGATGGTGTTTATGGTATCATGAAGTATGAGTCAGGTGTTCATCGTGTTCAGCGGGTACCGCAGACTGAGACTCAGGGTCGCATACACACTTCAGCTGCCACAGTGGCAGTGTTACCTGAAGCAGATGAGTTTGACATCGAAGTACGCAGCGAAGACATCCGTAAAGACACATATTGTTCATCAGGCCCGGGCGGACAGAGCGTAAACACAACATACTCCGCAATAAGGCTGACGCATGTGCCTACGGGGGTTGTTGTCACATGCCAGGACGAGAAGTCACAGATAAAGAACCTTGAAAAGGCGATGAAAGAGCTGCGGACACGCCTTTATAATCTTGAGTATCAGAAGTACCTTGATGAGATATCGCACAAGCGCAAAACAATGGTCTCAACAGGTGACAGATCTGCCAAGATACGTACATATAACTATCCTCAGGGAAGGGTGACAGACCATCGGATCAACCTGACAATATACAACCTGCCTGTGGTAATGGACGGAAATATTCAGGAGCTTCTTGACAAATTGCAGATGGCTGAAAATGCCGAGAGACTGAAAGAAAACAGCTACTAAATTATTTTATATGAACTCTGCCGAGCTCTTTCAAAACATCCTGAAAAAGAAGTCTTTTCTTTGTGTTGGACTTGATCCCGAGCCTTCGAAACTCCCCTCATCCGTAATAGGTTGTGATGATCCCGTGTTTGAATTTAACAGGCAGATAATAGATGCTACTCACAGATACGCGGTGGCATATAAGCCCAACTTTGCCTTTTATGAATGTGGCGGGCAGAAGGGCCTGGTATCGCTTGAAAAAACGGTAAGGTATATCAATAAGCTTGACACTAATATATTTATCATTGCCGATGCGAAGCGGGGAGATATCGGCAATACCTCAAAGATGTATGCAAAAGCAGTCTTTGGTGAAATGCCGTTTGACGCTGTCACCGTGGCTCCATATATGGGAGAAGACTCTGTCACGCCATTTTTTTCCTATCCGGGTAAGTGGGCTATTATCCTTGCCCTGACATCAAACAAGGGAGCTGATGACTTTCAATATCACACTGAAGCGGGCATGCCCTTATATAAAAAGGTCCTTATGAAATCACAACTCTGGGGAACAACTGATAATCTGATGTATGTTGTTGGTGCCACACGGGCCGAGATGCTGGCCGATATAAGGAAGATCATCCCTGATCATTTTCTTCTTGTTCCGGGAGTAGGGGCCCAGGGAGGCAGCCTGGCAGAGGTGGTAAAGTATGGCATGAACAGCAGGTGCGGCCTTCTGGTCAACTCCTCCAGGGGAATAATCTTTGCTGACAATACGGAAAGATTTGCTGTAGTTGCCGGAGAGAAGGCCAGAGAGATACAGGAAGAGATGGCCCAGCATCTTGAAAATATTCTTAAAGCATAGAAGTCGGGTAATCGGTTCATTTTCTCTGGCAACATGACTTGAAAGTGAGATACTGAGGCTTATCCCTGACGGACTTATCAACCATGCTGTTGCAGAAAAGCTATTCATAAGTACTTCCACAGTCGACAGCCACCGAAAAAACCTGTTGCTGAAGTTTGATGCCAAAAATACTGCAGCACTGGTCAGGATTGCCATATCAAAGGGAATAATCTGATTCTGAACAGGTACCCTTCAGCGTCACCTGTTGCCTGCAGCCAACTTCACCAGTTTAAAGTGCTTGATAAATTTTATTAAATTTGAATTTGTCAATGTTTAGATGCTCACCTATTCATGAAACATAAAAGTGTGATTTTAAAGACTCTGGCATTAAATGTGGCACTATTTTTTGCTGCCCCTGGTTTCAGCCAGACCATTACTAATCTTCGATATGAAGATACTAAAGGAAAGGTAATAATCTATTATGATCTTGATTGTCAGCAAGATTCATTTCTGTATTTCATAACAATCCGGCCAGTTTTTAGTGATGAACGAAACTCCAGACCTTTTCTAATGAATATTGAGGGTGATGTATGGGGTGTAAGATGCGGGAATAATAAGTCTATAGTATGGAACTCTAAAAAAGAAAGTCTGGTTGGACGCGGAGAACTCTCACTTGAAATAAAAGCTCAAAAATCCTGTAAGATAAACTATAAAAATAATACGCTTGAAGTTGCTGAAATAGTACCCTCATCAAAGGTACTGCCCGTTACCAATATTCGGTTTTGGAAAGAAAATGATAGGATAAAAATCTTATATGATATTAAGTGCAATAATGACTCTTCAGAGTATTCTATATTGATTAACCCAATAATTAACGGAAAACCGGTATTAACAGAGGGTCTTGGACTAAGTGCAATAGAAGGAGATCTGCAGACAGTAAAATGCGGGAGGGATAAAGTTATAACCTGGGATTACAAGGTTGAACCATCTCTCTTTGACAAGATTCTTGATAAAAAGAATATTCTAAGTCTGTCTATTATTATAAACCAAAATGATTCCAGTCGAAGATCATATTTAATTGATAAAGACACAAGTAACACCGAAACTTATGTTGTTGTCGAGGTAATGCCAACATTTCCCGGAGGAGACAATGCCTTGTTCAGGTATATTTATGAAAATATTAAATATCCGGTTGAAGCAAAAGAGAATAAAATGACAGGTATTGTTATTTTAAGGTTTGTTATAACCAGAGAAGGTAAAGTTGACGACATTTCTGTTGTAAGAGGAGTTCATCCATTGCTGGATGAGGAGGCAAAACGGATTATCAGAGAAATGCCAGATTGGATACCGGGTACACAGGATGGCAAAAGAGTAAATGTGTATTATTCATTACCAATTTCATTTGGGAAGCCCCTAATAGTGTACGAACATGTCAAGAGATAAACCAGATTGTTTTTACCTCACAATTCACTAACTTTGATTAGCTGCATTTCTAAATACGCTGATCATGAAAGAAGAGTTTCTGCACTGGCTGTGGAAGAACCGTCTATATGATGCTGCCGCATTATCTGACGATGAAGCAGGTGCAATAAAGGTTGTCGCAATTGGTGAATACAATCGTGATTCAGGGCCTGATTTTTTCAATACGCGCCTGATTGTGGATGGCACTGAATGGGCAGGCAATACAGAGATACACCTGAATGCTTCCGACTGGTACAGGCATGGTCATCATACTGATCATGCTTATGATAATGTCATCCTGCATCTGGCATATAATAAAGATACTGAGGTATTTACGACTTCAGGACGTAAGCTGGCAACATCTTTGCTTAGCTTTGATGAAGCACTTTGGGAAAACTATTTGTCACTGGTAAATAATCCCTCTGTTCTTGCGTGTAATGATTACATAGCCAAACTTGATATGTTCAGGCTGAAACACTGGCTTTATTCTCTTACAGCTGAGCGACTTGAGCGTAAAAGCCTGGGTATAAAAGCTAAGTTTGAGAGGAACGGCAATGACTGGGAGGAGACATTGTACTGGTTGATATCACGCTATTTTGGGTTCAGGGTAAATACTGACCCGTTTGAATTGCTTGCGACACATCTTCCTCTCAGGACTATTCGCAAACATGCTGACAACCTCCTTCAGGTTGAGGCTTTACTTTTTGGAACTGCCGGGATGCTTGAAGAGGGACTTTTCAAAGAGGCGGTCAAAGATGATTATTATAAATTACTGATAAGGGAATATACAGTTCTTAAGACAAAATATTCTCTTCAGCCTGTTGATGGCTGGATGTGGAAATTTCATCGCCTCAGGCCTGCCAACTTCCCCACTGTCAGACTATCACAGCTGGCAGTACTGTTAGCGCACAGCCAGGGATTGTTTTCAAGAGTTATAGGATGCAATAATTCTCAAAAGCTCAGGGATCTGCTTTCAGTCAATGCATCGGTTTACTGGGATAATCATTATTTGTTTGGTAAAAAAGTCCGGACCACCACCGGTCATGCAGGAAAGCAATCAGTAGATCTTATTATTATAAACGCCATCCTTCCTTTGCTATTTACCTATGGCCAGATCAAACGGCAGCAAGGTTATTGTGAGACTGCCCTTGACATCCTGGATGCTTTGCCTCCTGAAGAGAACAGCCTTATTTCTGATTTTGTCATTGCAGGCTTTATTCCTGATTCTGCCTTCACCACCCAGGCTTTAATAGAATTACGTACCAATTGGTGCCGGTTACGAAGATGCCTCGATTGTCACATTGGCTCTTTAATTATCGCATCAGGGCATGAACTGGGAAGATCAGATTCACTTTTTCTGGAGCCATGATTTTTCGCCTGACGAACAGAATAAAACTGGTGCCCAACAGAAAAGTTTTTTTTTCAAAATGCGCAACTCAGGGTATGGTTTTTGCGTCTTTAATATGTGAGGTTTGGTACTCATCATTAAGCAGGAAATAGTGCGGGGTACACCTACGTAAAAATAAAGATATCCGGATGTTAAATTGATAAAAATTCTTGGAATTGTTTGAAATATTACAAAATAGAGTTGTATCTTTGCGAGCCAAATTAGAAGAATTTATTAATAATCTATTGGATAAGGATATGTATTTAACAACGGAGAAAAAACAGGAGTTTTTTAAAACATTCGGATCATCAGATCTAGATACAGGAAGTGCTGAGGGTCAGATTGCTCTTTTCTCCTACAGGATCTCGCATCTCACTGAACATCTGAAGAGTAATAAAAAAGATTTCAGTACACAGAGGGCGTTGATAAAGCTTGTTGGTAAGAGAAGACGTCTGCTTGATTACCTCAAAGTAAAGGATATTAGCAGGTATCGCGAGATTATCAAAGCGCTGAATCTGCGTAAGTAAGGAGCAAAGGCAATAGAACATTGCCTTTTTTAATTCCTTTCGGTATCTCCATTTTACATATTGATTATCTTGTATAAAAATCGTTAACACAGATGTATAAACTTATTGAAAAAAGTATTGATCTTGGTGATGGCCGGTCAATTACTATTGAAACGGGCAAGCTTGCCAAGCAGGCTGACGGCTCTGTTGTTGTCAGGATGGGAGACACAATGTTGCTGGCCACGGTTGTTGCTGCCAAAGAGGCAAAAGAAGATACAGATTTTATGCCCCTCTCAGTTGAGTACAAGGAGAAATATGCTGCCATGGGACGTTTCCCGGGTGGATTCCTTAAGAGAGAGGCAAGACCGGGTGACAATGAGATACTTATTGCCAGGCTTGTAGACAGAGCCCTGAGACCTCTTTTCCCGGACAATTTCCATGCAGAGGTTTTTGTAACCATAAACCTTATTTCTGCTGATAAAGATATTCTTCCTGACGCTCTTGCAGGACTTGCTGCCTCAGCTGCACTTGCAGTGTCAGATATTCCGTTCAATGGACCTATATCTGAAGTAAGGGTTGCACGCGTTGATGGCAAATTCCTTATTAATCCGTCGGTGCCTGAGTTTGAAAAAGCAGACCTTGATATTATTGTAGGTGCTACCTATGAGAATATTATGATGGTTGAAGGTGAGATGAAAGAGGTCTCCGAAGATGTTATGCTTGAAGCGCTTCGCATCGCTCATGAAGCTATTAAGATTCAGTGCAGGGCTCAGAAAGAGCTTACAGAAATGGTTGGCAAGACCACCAAGAGAGAATATTGTCATGAGGTAAATGATGAGGACCTTCGCAAGAAGGTGTGGGATGAGACATATGACAAGTGCTATAAGGTAGCTTCCGGCGGATCTGACAAAAAGACCCGTACGGAAGGCTTTGAAGCCATCAGGACTGAGTTCATGGCCCAGTTCACGGAAGAAAATCCTGTCAATGAGATGCTGGTAAACAGATATTATCATGATGTTGAGAAAGAAGCTGCCCGTCGTCTTGTTCTTGATGACCGCAAGCGTCTTGATGGCCGTAAGCTTGATGAAATACGCCCTATATGGTGTGAGATAGACCCGCTGCCTGCAGCTCATGGTTCGGCTATATTTACAAGGGGTGAGACACAATCACTGACAACTGTCACTCTTGGGACGAAGCTTGATGAGAAGCAGATAGATGAGGTGATGAAACAGGGTTCTGATAAGTTCACCCTGCATTATAATTTCCCGCCTTTTGCTACAGGTGAGGCCAAGGCTGCCCGCAGCACAAGCCGCAGGGAAATAGGTCATGGTAACCTGGCTCACAGGGCATTGAAGAATATGATGCCTCCTGAAGAAACAAATCCGTATGCAATACGAGTTGTATCTGATATTCTTGAGTCTAACGGTTCATCATCAATGGCAACAGTTTGTGCAGGTACACTGGCACTTATGGATGCCGGCATCAGGATCGCGAAACCGGTATCAGGCATTGCTATGGGCCTCATTACTGACAAAGACGGCAAGAAGTTCGCAGTCTTATCAGACATCCTTGGTGATGAAGACCACCTCGGTGATATGGACTTCAAAGTCACCGGCACACGTGACGGTATTACGGCTACACAGATGGATATAAAAGTTGATGGCCTTTCCTTTGAAGTACTGAAACAGGCTCTTGATCAGGCACGTAAAGGCAGGTTGCATATCCTTGATATTATGGAGCAGACTATTGCAGAACCAAGGCCTGACCTTAAACCTCATGCACCCAGAATTGAAAAGATCTATATACCTAAGGAGCTGATAGGTGCGGTTATTGGCCCTGGCGGAAAGATAATCCAGGATATTCAGGCTACGACAGGTGCAACAATAGTAATTGAAGAGGTCAACGGACAGGGAATGGTTGATGTTTTTGGCGCTAATTATGAGATCATAAAAGCTGCACTTGACAGGATCAAGGGCATATGCGCTGTTCCTGAAGTAGGCCAGGTATATAAGGGCAAAGTTAAAACCATAACACAGTTTGGTGCCTTTGTTGAAATTCTTCCCAACAAGGACGGACTTCTCCACATTTCCGAGATGGATTGGAAAAAGGTTGGTTCTGTGGATGAGCTCTTCAAGGAGGGTGATGAGGTAGAAGTACAACTGATAGAAGTAGATTCCAAAACAGGGAAGCTGAGATTGTCACGCAAACCTTTGATACCTAAACCCGAAGGCTATGTTGAGCCTCCAAAGCGCGAACGTTCTGAAAGAAGTGATCATCAGGGCTCACATGATGGCGGAAGAGGCGGGCATGACCGTGGTGACCGCAATCATCGGTCAAGGGACAGAAGACGCGAATAGTGAAAGAAGTTTCACACAATATGTTAAGAAAAAGCCGTGATTAAGCGGCTTTTTTTTATTGCATATACACCGGCTATATTTATTTTTGATACTATTAATATCCACACTGACTGTTATGGATGCCGGCAGATATAATTATATTGTCATTGAGGGAAATATAGGAGCGGGAAAGACAACTCTGGCTTCCATGATTGCTGATGAATATAACGCAAAACTCATCCTTGAAAGATTCGCTGATAATCCCTTCCTCCCTAAATTCTATGAAGATCCGGCTCGTTTTTCGTTTCCGCTTGAGCTCTCTTTTCTTGCAGAGCGATACCGTCAGCTGCGCGAGGAGTTGGTTGAACAGGATCTTTTCAAGAGCTTTACGGTGGCAGACTATTATTTCATGAAGTCACTTGTATTTGCATCTTCCACTCTTGAAGCTGATGAATTTAGTCTGTACAGGCAGATTTTCTATATTATCTACGGTTCATTACCAAAACCTGACTTATATGTATATCTGCACGTGTCACCTGAACGGTTGCTGAAAAACATTAAATCAAGAGGCAGAGACTATGAGAAATCCATTACCGCTGATTATCTGACAGGCATACAGGAAAGTTACTTTACTTTTTTCAGGCAGAATCCTGAGAGTCGATACCTGGTTCTGGATATTAATAATTTAGACTTTGTTGCCCATAAGGAAGACTATCGGAAAATCAAAGATGCGATTTTTAGTGATGAGATACAGACAGGCCTGAATCTCAGGAATTTCTGATTTTTTATTTTTAATTTGCAACTAATGAGTAATTTTATGTTAAATTTGCTTTAATATCGAAGTTAATGTTCAATTGTTGTTATTCAAGTTACTGATCGCAACTAAATAAAAGACAAATTATGAAAAACTTTACAAAACTTTTTGTCCTTCTGTTGGCTGCTGTGCTCGTTTCGAGTTGTAGTGGTCTTAATAAAATGAAGAAGAACGCTTCACTTGTCAAGTATGAAACCACCCCTAAAATACTTGAAACACATGCAGGGATTGTTGCTGCGCAGGTGAAAGCTACTTACCCAGAGAAGTATTTTGACAAAAACACAACACTGAAAATCACCCCGGTGCTTGTATATGAAGGTGGTGAAACTGTGTTTGACGAGCTTCTGTATGCTCAGGGTGAAGTGGTACAGGCTAACAACAAACCTGTCAGCTGGGCCGGTGGTACCATTAACTGGTCAGGTGATGTACCCTACAAACCTGAAATGAAAATTTCTGAACTCATGCTTCGTATTGAAGCTTCAAGGAAAGGAAAATCTCTTGCATTTGACCCTGTAAAACTTGCTGATGGAGTGATTGCTACTTCAACACTTGTTGTGGATAATGCTAAACCAATTGTTATAAAAGACAGCTATCAGCGCATTGTTCCTGAACAGAAAATAGCTGATATCCTGTATGCCATAAACAAAGCTGATATTCGTCCTGCAGAACTGAAGGCAGAAGATATTAAAGCTCTTGAAGATTATATGGCTCTTGTTGCACAGGATGCCAGGATGGAATTCAAAGGTTTGACAAACAGTTCTTATGCTTCTCCTGATGGCCCGCTTGATCTGAACGAAAAACTTTCAGGTCAGAGAGGAAAGAATGCTGATGGCTTTATTGCAAAAACATTTGGCAAAGTACCAGAACTGGCAGACAAGACCCTCTTCACAAGCAAAACAACAGCTGAAGACTGGGAAGGTTTCAAAACTCTTGTTCAGGAATCAAACGTTCAGGATAAAGAGCTTATTCTGAGAGTCCTTTCAATGTATCAGGATCCTGTTGTCCGTGAGAAAGAAATAAAGAATATGTCAGCAGCTTATGAAGCTCTGGCAAAGGATATTCTTCCACAGCTCAGAAGATCAAAACTCATTGTTGATGTTAACCTAGTAGGTTTAAGCGATGAAGAGATACTTGCAGCTATGAGAGGTGATGCTTCAGCCCTCAGCCTTGAGCAGATGCTATATGCAGCTTCTCTCACCGAAGATGCTGAAGAGATGCTCAAATTCTACCAGATGGCGACTGTTAAAGATCCTAAAGAATATCGTGCATGGAATGACCTTGGTTATGCATACTTGAATCTTGGCAAAGCTGATGAAGCTATTGTAGCTCTTGAAACAGCCAAAGCGCTTAAGAACGATGATATCGTTAAAAATAACCTTGGATTTGCTTCTCTGGTAAAAGGTAACTATACTGCTGCTACCGAGTATTTTAACTCAATGTCAGCTTCAACACCAGAATCAAAATATGGTCTTGGAACCATTGCAATTCATGAAGGTAAATATGACCAGGCTGTCAATCTGCTTGGAGATGTACCATGCTGCAACCTCGCTCTTGCACAGTTACTTAAGGGTGACATTAACAAGGCTAAAGTGACCATGGATGCTGTTAAACCATGCAAATGTGGTATGCCTTCGTATCTTAAAGCAGTAATCGGTGCTCGTCTTGATGACAGGGATTATATGCTTAACAATCTCCGTGAAGCTGTTGGTTATGATGCAAAATGGGCTGCTTATGCAAAAACAGACCTTGAATTTGCTAAATTCTTTACTGATGATACTTTCACTACTATCGTTAAGTAAGTAGTATTACAAAGAAAGAAAGGGGCTTTACGGCCCCTTTTTTTTACCTGTTATTGTTTGTATTTCTTTGATAGCTCCCAGAGAACAATACCGGCACTTACTGCAATATTAAATGAGTGTTTGGTCCCGTACTGAGGTATCTCAATACATGTGTCCGATAATTCTATTACCTGCTCACTGACACCGTTGATCTCATGTCCAAAGACAAGAGCATATCTGAGGTCTTTTTCAACGACAAATTTCTCAAGTGACACAGCCCCTTCAGCCTGCTCAATTGAAACAATGACATAACCTTTGTTTTTTAACACCATTATTGCTTCTGCAGAATCCTCAAAATATGTCCATTCAACAGAGTCTGTTGCACCAAGAGCAGTCTTGTGTATTTCACGATGTGGCGGCTTTGCTGTTATACCGCATAAGTATAATCCTTCTATCAGGAAGGCATCGGCTGAACGAAATACTGACCCGATGTTATTCAGACTTCTGACATTGTCAAGCACAACCACAAACGGCGTCTTTGGCGCCTCAATAAACTCTTTGATGCTTTTCCTGTTCAGCTCGTCATTGGCCAGCTTCCTCATTGAAATTTTTTTACGAAAGTAATTATAAAAATCACTAAATTTCATATCAGAAAAGAGAGTAAGGGATAAAAACCACTTTTGTACTTTTATACATGCGACTATGAATATTCATGAATATCAGGGCAAATCAATACTTCAGGTTCACGGTGTTGCTGTTCAGGAGGGTTTTATTGCAGAAAATGCAGCCCATGCTGAATTGGTAGCAAAAGAGCTTCAGAAAAAGTTTGGCACAGAAATATTCGTAATCAAAGCTCAGGTACATGCCGGTGGCAGGGGAAAGGGAGGAGGAGTCAAAATAGCAAAGTCACCTGCAGAGGCATCGGAGATAGCATCCGGAATGATCGGTATGACACTGGTAACCCCGCAGACAGGCCCGGCAGGGAAAAAGGTGCATAAGGTACTGGTTGCTCAGGATGTATATTATAAAGGTGATAGTGAAATAAAAGAATTCTATTTGAGCATTCTTCTTGACAGGAAGAAAGCTAAATATGTGATTATGTATTCCACTCAGGGTGGAATGGATATAGAGGAAGTAGCGGAGAAATCTCCCGATGCCATTTTTACTGAGGAGGTTGATCCTTCATCCGGGTTGCTGGATTTTCAGACTCGCACCATTGCATTTAATCTGGGCTTAAAAGGAAAGGCTTTTAGTGAGATGATGGTTTTTATCACAAACTTATGGAAGGCATTTATTTCGTCTGATGCATCGCTCATTGAGATCAATCCTCTTCTGAAAACAAGTGACAGCAGGGTGCTGGCAGTTGACTGTAAGGTCACCCTCGATGACAATGCCCTTTTCCGTCATCCCGATCTGGCCATGATGCGCGACCTCAATGAAGAAGACCAGACAGAAATTGAGGCTGCAGCCAACAACCTTAATTATGTAAAACTTGACGGCAACGTCGGATGCATGGTCAACGGAGCCGGTCTGGCCATGGCTACCATGGATCTTATCCAACTTTCAGGAGGCAGGCCTGCCAACTTTCTTGACGTTGGAGGAGGAGCCTCTGCTAAAACAGTGGAAGCCGGATTCAGGATAATACTTAAGGACCCCAATGTGAAGGCAATTCTGGTAAACATCTTTGGAGGCATTGTGAGATGTGACCGGGTAGCTGCAGGCATTGTTGAAGCATATCAGACTTTAGGTGATATCAGTGTGCCCGTGATAATAAGACTTCAGGGTACAAATGCAGATGAGGCAAAAGAACTCGTCGATAAGTCAGGTTTGAAAGTGATAGCCGCAACAACTTTCAGTGATGCTGCTATAAAGGTCAGATCAGCATTGAGTTAAATATCTCCGAAGATTGATAAAGATTATTATTATCCGCTAACTAACTTCCTTGTCTTTGCAGCCAGAAGCACTGACTGCCGTTAAGAATCACTACCAGTTTCAGGAAATGATCACGGTTCAAAATTAAGGACCCGGAGCCTGACTCATTCACCTCTTTTATTTATAATTTGCATTCTCCAGGTAAGAATGAAAAACAAATTTGCAGATATAATCATACCTCTTTCAGTATCAGGGATATATACCTATCATATACCCGCACCGCTGGCTGACAAGGTGAGACGTGGCAGCAGAGTAATTGTACCTTTCGGACCGAAAAAAGTCTATACCGGACTTGTATCAGTAATTCACAATAATGCACCTGATGCTTTTACACCCAGAGATATTGCAGATGTATTCCAGTCATCATACAACATAAATGATCGTCTGCTTGATTTCCTTTTCTGGTTATCAGATTATTATCTTGCGATGCAGGGGGAGGTTGTAAAAGCTGCATTTCCCTCACCTATGCTCCCGGAAGGAGAAAAACAAATAAAGGCTTCTGTCAAAGCCGAAGAAAAAAGACAGGGACTGGTAAAAAAGAGAGATAAGGACAATGAGCTTCAGGTTGTTACGCTGAGCTCTTACCAGTCAGAGGCATTTAAAGGGATAAAATCAAGTTTTGATGATCATGAAGTAGTGCTGCTTCATGGAGTAACATCCAGCGGTAAGACTGAGATATATATCCACCTCATTCTTGACCAGATAGCAAGAGGGAAGCAGGTTCTTTATATGTTGCCTGAGATTGCACTTACCACACAGATTATTGAAAGGCTTAGGAAACATTTTGGAAATTCAATTGGCATTTACCACTCACGATTGACAGTAAAAGCGAGAATTGAAGTGTGGAAGAGGGTTGCCTCAGGTGACCTCAATATTATCCTGGGAGTGCGTTCATCTCTATTCCTGCCCTTCTCTGATCTGGGACTCGTTATTGTGGATGAGGAGCATGACACTTCGTACAAGCAATCAGATCCCTCTCCAAGATACCATGCCCGTGATGCGGCAATGATGCTGTCGCGTATTCACGGTGCCCGCACAGTGCTTGGTTCAGCAACGCCATCTGTTGAGAGCTATTATAATGCCCTGACGGGCAAGTATGGATTGGTAGAGCTAACGAAACGTTACGGAGATGTTGTGATGCCTTCGATGATGATCGCTGACATCCGCAGTGGCGGAAGAAAGAAGAGCCTTGCAACCTATTTTTCACAGAAACTGGTCAGCGCTGTTGAAGAGGCTTTGCAGAATGGAGAGCAGGTGATGCTTTTCCAGAACAGACGAGGTTTTTCACCTTTTATTATGTGCATTGATTGCGGCTGGGTTCCGGGTTGCACCAACTGCTCAGTAAGTTATACCTACCATAAGACTATTGACAGACTTATCTGTCATTATTGTGGCAAAAGTGAAAGACTCCCTTCAATATGCCCTGAATGTGGATCTGCTTCACTTATTACAAAGGGTTTCGGAACTGAGAAGGTCGAAGAAGAGATTAAGCTGCTCTTCCCGGCAGCAAAAGTGGCCCGGATGGACCAGGACACAACAGGCAAACGTGATTCACATTCCGCAATACTGTCTGATTTTGCCAGCGGTTCCACCAATATCCTCATAGGGACACAAATGATCTCAAAAGGGCTTGATTTTGAGAGCCTGACAGTGGTAGGCATTCTTGACGCGGACAGTTCTTTACATTTTCCTGATTTCAGGGCTTATGAGCGCAGTTTTCAGATGATGGAACAGGTAAGCGGGCGTGCGGGCAGGCGTGCTCATCAGGGCAAGGTTATCATTCAGACTGCTAATCCTGCCCATATAGTTTTAAGACAAGTGATCAGACATGATTACAAGTCTATGTATCAATCACAACTTGAAGAGCGTGAACTTTTCAGTTACCCGCCTTTTACAAGGTTAGTTCGGATAACCGTGAAACATCGAGATAATGAGCGACTTAACCTTATTTCAGAAAGACTGGCAGGCAGACTCAGGGAAAAGCTCGGACGTTGTGTGCTTGGTCCCGAATACCCGCTTATTATGCAGGTTCAAAAATGGTACATTAAAACAATAGTAATAAAGATTGGGAAAAACATTTCGGCTGCCAGGGCAAAAGAGATTATACGTAAATCAATAGAGACGGAATTGAAGGTTCCGGGTCAGGGCAGATTAAGAATAAATGCAGATGTTGACCCGCAATGATATTTTTGCTTTATCCAACGAGAATATATTGACACACTAACCAGGAGAATCCAGATGAAAATAGAAGTCTCAAACGGAGAAATCATTGACAGGCTAATTATAGTCCAGATAAAGCTTGAACGGATAGCCGACCCGTTAAAACTTGAAAACCTCAGGAAAGAATTGAAGATACTGGAAAAGGCTGCTGAGGGAATCATTATGTACTCTGACCCGTTATATAAGGAACTCTACCGGGTAAACTCTGATCTATGGGATATTGAAGATCACATAAGAGACCTGGAAAGAAAAAAGGATTTTGGAGCTGACTTCATTGAAACAGCAAGAGCAGTTTATTTCAAGAATGACATAAGGTCAGAAGTAAAGAGAAAAATTAACCTGGCTACCAGATCAGTTATTACTGAAGAAAAATTGTACAAAAAATATTAGAATGGAAAGATTAGCTCAAAAACGTATCCCCTATGTGTTTTTCTTAGGTTATATATTCTTGCTTATATTGCTTTCAGGCAGTTGTAACAACACTGAGGAAGAAGAAATTAGCCTTGCTGATCTGGCAAGTCCTTTAATGGGAACGGATTCTGAATATCTCCTTTCAAATGGCAACACATATCCTGCGGTGGCGCTTCCATGGGGAATGAATTTCTGGACTCCACAGACCCGAAAGAATGGTGATGGATGGTGTTATGCATATGATGACCATAAGATTATTGGGATTAAACAGACTCACCAGCCAAGCCCGTGGATAAACGATTATGCTGCTTTTTCACTTATGCCAGTCACAGGATACAATAAGATTACTGAAGAAGAAAGAGGATCATGGTTCTCGCATAAGGCAGAGGTATCAAGACCTTACTATTATAGTGTTTATCTGGCAGACTATGATGTTACGGCTGAGGTAACACCAACTGAAAGAGCTTCAGTCTTTAGGTTTACTTTCCCTGCATCTGACTCTTCGGCCATAGTAATTGACGCATTCAAGGGTGGCTCAATGATTAATATCAATGTCAATGACAACAGGGTGACCGGATACTGTCGTAACAACCATGGAGGAGTTACTGATAACTTCTGCAATTACTTTGTTATAGTCTTTGATCGTAAGATAGATTTTCAGTCCGTTTGGCTTGACGGAATGTTATCTCAGGGAATGACATCAGCTGAAGGAGACCATGTACAGGCTTTGATAGGATTCAGGACTGGAAGGGGAGAAGCTATAACTGCCACCGTCGCCTCTTCTTTTATCTCATTTAGACAGGCACAGTTGAATCTTGAAAGGGAGATAGGAAACAGGGATTTTGATGATGTAAGGGAAGCTGCACGTCAAAAATGGAACACGGAACTTGGACGGATAAAAGTTGAAGGTGGTTCAGATGATCAGACTCGCACTTTTTATTCTGCATGGTATCGCACTCTTCTATTCCCAAGGACATTTTTTGAGATTGACAGTGCAGGGAATCCTTATCACTACAGCCCCTATAATGGTAAGGTTCTTCCAGGCATGTTATTCACGGACAATGGTTTCTGGGACACATTCAGGGCTGCC
>CAZGDJ010000015.1:0-1893 GCA_964524635.1 uncultured Rikenella sp.
GAAAGTTACATTGACCGTATAGGGGCCTCCGGGACGCATGCCCTGGATTGAATAGAGTCCCTGACTGTTTGCCATAGCTCCATACCTGGTACCTGAGGGAACATGAGTTGCAACAATAGTTGCCCCCGCAAGAGGTTCTTCATTGGTGTCAGTCACTTTTCCACTCATTGACGATGTCGTCACCTGCCCATATAAGGCAAAACTGCCCATGACAAGAGACAACAATACGAATGCAAATTTGATTTTCCGCATAATTTAGTTAGAATTAGATTGTTTCTAGATTTAGGTTTTATGTAATACGTTGTATTTTAAATCTCTGTAAGATCCACCCTTCAGTCAAAGGCAGAATGTTAAATTACATTTCCGGCCAGATATAAAGGGATTGGATTATTTGTAATTATAAACAAGTTTTTAACGTTTTGTTAATACTCTTACTATCAGTCATAGTTGAGTGTCATTATTTAACTCCTTTCTATATACTTCTGATTATCTAATGGTTACAAAATTTCATTTTTTTCTAACCCTATCAGGCGCGTCATCAGAAAGGTACTTATTAACAATGGAGTGATAAGGGATAAAAGCATCGTCTTTTTTGATTAGTTTCCTCTGTTTCCTTTAAATTTTAAAGCTCAATTAATGATATCCTTTATGTTTTAATACCGGTACTTAAAATTCAAACGGATTTCATGGTTTATATTACAGTCACAAAGGTAAGAAACTAATACTTTTGTACAGATTAAAAAATTGTTACAATGATCCGGCTAATAGCTCTCTTCATCTCTGTCGCCCTGCAGATAATAGCGGCGTCGATGGCACTCAGGTTCATGAAAATAACCAAATACAGGCTCTCCTGGATATTATTGTCATCATCCTTTGTGCTGATGGCTGTACGTACCCTTATTCAACTCATTGAGTACTTTCGCGGAAAGCCGTCCTTCACACTGTTAATGGTAGATGAATGGATGAACGTCCTTATTTCTGTTATGATCATCACAGGCGTGGTGCTGATACGTGAGCTCTTCTACTCCCTCAAAAGAGCCGAGACTGACAGGTTACGTTCAGAGAAAAGAGTGCTCAACGCAATCATTAACACTGAAGAGAAAGAGAAAAAACGTTTTGCGAATGATCTCCATGACGGCCTGGGGCCTTTGCTCTCAACAGTAAAAATGTCTGTATCCGCCCTGACCGAAAGAGTAACCGATCCGGTGGGTAAGGAAATAGTGGCAAACACCAGTCATGTAGTAAATGAAGCGCTCAATACTATCAAGGAGATCTCAAATAACCTCAGTCCTCATGTGCTGTCAAACCTTGGAGTTGCAAGTGCAATAAGCACGTTTGCGGCTAAAATCAGCCAGACACGGGCAATCAATATTGACTTCCGGACTAATATGGAGGGTGAAAGGTTTGATACTGACAAGGAGGTGGTTCTCTACCGTGCTGCCTGCGAACTGATCAATAATGGTATAAAGCACTCAGGAGCTTCGAGAATAGATATTGACCTTAACAGACACCAAAAAATTATTACCTTGCAATATGTAGATAACGGGCGCGGATTTGACACCTCAATGCTTGCGACAGAATACCCTGAGGGCATGGGCCTGCCAAATATTGAAACACGTGTAAGGTCAGTAGACGGAGTATTTGTGATTGAGAGCTCAAGGGGCAAGGGGACAAATGCCTTGATAAGGGTAGATTACTAAAATTGCGAATGCCGAATTGCGAGTTGCGAATTATAGAAGAATAACTTTGAAACCCTGAAACTTTGAAACAATTACTATCACATGGATAAAATTCGTATCGCCCTTACTGATGATCACCAGCTCTTTCGTAACGGATTAAAGATATTACTTGGCGCTTATTCGGATTTGACAGTTACAGTAGAGGCTTCAAACG
>CAZGDJ010000015.1:1903-20189 GCA_964524635.1 uncultured Rikenella sp.
GAGCTTCTTAAAGGTCTTGAACAATCTGAAACGGATATCGTGCTGATGGATATCAGCATGCCTGAAATGGATGGGGTTGAGGCAACATCAAAAATCACTTCTCAGTATCCTGATATTAAAGTCATTGCTCTTTCAATGTACGGCGAGGAGGAATATTATTACAGAATGATAGATGCCGGAGCCAAGGGATTCATTCTGAAAGACTCAGACATAAGTGATGTCAGGGAGGCAATCACCACGGTTTATAAGGGGGGCAATTATTTTTCACAGGAGCTGTTGTATCATGTAATCAGAAAAATCAAAAGCAGGGAGAATGAGGTTAAGAGCTCAAGTCTCTCAAAGAGAGAAAAAGAGATTCTTCTGAAGATATGTGAGGGACTTTCAAACCATGAGATAGCTGACGCTTTGTTCATAAGTAAAAGGACAGTAGACAAGCACCGCGCCAATCTTCTGTCAAAGACCAATTCGAAAAATACTGCCAGTCTGATACTCTACGCCATCAAACACAGGATTATAGAGATATGAGTGACAAAAATGAAATCGGCATAAAGGGTGAAGAGATAGCTGCGCAATATCTCACTAAGAACGGTTACACCATTCGTGACCGAAACTGGAGGTCTGGCCGTACTGAGATTGACATTATTGCAGAAAACACTGAAAACATTGTTTTCGTTGAAGTAAAGACACGTTCTTCGGATTTTCAGATACATCCTCGCGATGCTGTGAATGTACCTAAACAACGCACTATCATATATGCAGCTTCCAATTATATTGACCGTTTCAGGTTGAATAAAGAGGCAAGGTTTGATATCATAACAGTCATCTTCACCGGACCGGAATGGGAGATAGATCATATTGATAATGCTTATTACCCTACCTTATAATATATGAATATAGAAACCCTTCGGGAATATTGTTTGTCATTTGATGATACCGAAGAATGCTTCCCCTTTGATGAGACAACTCTTGTTTTCAAGGTGAGAGGGAAGATCTTCCTGCTGACAGATCTGGAAGGCGACCTTTCAATCAACATAAAGTGTGAACCCTTAAAAGCAATTGAGCTGCGTGAAAAATATCCGGCTGTTACTCCGGGCTACCACATGAACAAGAAACACTGGAACACCATTGCATTAGACGGGTCTGTGCCGGATAAGACCCTTCTTGGCTGGATAGACCATTCATATTCATTGGTTGCAGGAAGAAAGAAAAAGGACTGAGCTCCCTGCTTTATAACATACACACTTAATTATTTATTGAATAATTTTGAAATTCATAACTCAGACACCTGTTTAAAACAAAACATATGAAACATCTTTTCACTTTACTGCTTGCCCTGATGCTGATAGCATTACCGGCAACATCCCAAAAGGCTAAAAAAGAAGCTGTTGTAACCCCTGAGGGCTACAAATTTACAACTATTGTATCTCTGCCCGCCACTTCGGTAAAGAACCAGGCTGCTACCGGTACTTGCTGGTGCTTTGCCACAACCTCATTCATGGAATCAGAATTGTTACGTCTTGGTAAAGGTGAATATGATCTTTCTGAGATGTTTGTGGTAAGGAATACTTACAAAAACAGAGTTAAAGATAATTATCTGCGCCAGGGAAAAGGAAACCTGGGCCCGGGAAGCCTTGCTCCCTCATGGATAAGGATATTTAATGAAGATGGTATGGTTCCTGAGGAAGTATATAATGGTCTCAGCTATGGGCTTCCTTCGCATAATCACGGAGAGCTTCAGCAATACATAGATGCCGTTGCTTCTGTCCCGGTAAAGAATAAAAGAGTATCCGTGGAATCTGACGAGGTTGTTGATGCCATACTTGATATTTATCTTGGTGAGGTGCCTTCAACATTTACATATAAAGCACAGGATTTCACAGCCAGGTCTTTTGCCTCAAGCCTTGGTCTTGATATGAACAATTATGTCAGCATCACATCGTTCTCTCACTTCCCCTTCTATACACAGGGAGTGCTAGAAGTGCCTGATAACTGGGAGTTTAACAGATTTTACAATGTGCCCATTGATGAACTGATCCAGATAATGGAATACTCTCTTAACAACGGTTATACAGTTGCCTGGGACGGTGATGTAAGCGAAAAAGGTTTCTCACATTCAAAAGGTGTGGCTATTAATCCTGATATCGCAAAGATTGACCCCGCTGCTACTGACAGGTCTCGTTTTGAGAGAGGATCCGACCAGGGTCCGATGGCGGAGGTGTACAAGTTCGAAAAACCATTTCCCGAAATAGACGTAACCCAGGAGGTACGCCAGAAGGGATATGAAGCCTTCGTCACCACTGATGACCACCTGATGCATGTCACAGGAATTGTCAAAGACCAGAATGGAACACATTACTACATCACGAAGAATTCATGGGGCACTGACAGAAATCCTTTCGGAGGTTACCTTAACATGTCAGAGTCTTTTGTCAGGTCAAAAACTATTTTCATCATGGTTCACAAAGATGCCATACCACCGGCCATCAGAACAAAACTAAACTTATAACGGACCAGGCAGCCCGGGTTAGTAAATGAACCCGGGCTTTCTTTTAAGCTGCGGATAGAGAAAACAATAAAAGAGTGTGAAAAAAACAAATAAATTCTGCCCCAGCTGAGATTCCAGGCTGTTGCTGCCAATAAAATTAATTGCAAACATTATCAGGAATACAAAAAACATTGTAATCCTGTAAACTCCGGTCTTAACTATTACATATGAGTATAACATTATAAAAACAATCAATCCTGTTATTCCCTGTGTAAGCATTATGTACAGGTATTGATTGTGCGGCTTCATATTCCTGCCCGATAATCGTGACTCATTTTTTTCAAAACCATAATCTACGGCAGACAATATGCTGCCCGTTCCCCATCCCAGTAAAGGGTGTTTCTTAAAAGCCTGCCATGAAGCCCTCCAGATATCTATTCTTTTGGTCAGCGAGCCCCAGTCAGTGTTTTTATATGAACTTTTTTTATAAATGTACAGGCTCATCATCTCCTCATAGGCTCTGACGTAGAATCCCGGACGAGGCACATTTAAATAATTTGTCACACCTTTCTCAATAGCCCGTACATCCCTGTCTGTAAGTGACATGAAGCCCTGTTTATCTTTGTTGAGCCCTTTTGAAGACATATATCTGTATAAAGTGGGCTTTAATGGCTTATCCGATAAATCGTTACCGTTTAAGTCCATATTGCTTTTTTCTTTCCATGCATCTTTCAGCTCATCGTCAGCTATATAGATATATACCAGATGGCCATTTTCCCTTATAATGCTCGTTGTATCATGGTAATAGGCATTTCCCCCGTCTGAGTATGCTCTCAGTGTTCTAAAATCCGTCTCAATTTCAGAATGAGTTTGTTTATAGATCTTCATCAATGGCCACGATGTAATACCAAATAAAAGAACAAAAGAAGCAAATACTGAAATTTTAGTTAAAACACTCTTACTCCGGGTAATCAGAAGAGCGATCAAGAAAAGTGATACACCTGTAAAAGACGCTATTCCGGTTAGTGTCCTTATATAAAACAGAAAAAAAATCAACCATGCAGATATTACCAGACCGGCAAAAAGCAGGGTCCGGCTATGGCTGACCTGCCTTATTAACATGGGCAGCTGAAATGCAGCAAGGATCAGCATCATACCATAATATACACCGGGCATATAAGGAGATGCTTCACGAAAAGAAATATCCGGATGAATAAGCCTGTTCAATAATCCGATAACAGAAACGGTGAAAACCGATGCAATAAATAACCCTAATACTAACTGTATCTTTTTTGTGCTCAGCTTTGGAGAGGTAACAATTATTAAAGGTAAAAAAAGCGTAGGTGAGTTATGAAGGAGGTCATGACTAAATGCATAATCCAGGTCTTTGGACCAAAGTAATCCAAGTACAATAAATACATAAATCAGAGAGAAAGCCACAGCTGGTTTGCAGGAAAAGAACTTATTGAGTTTCTCCTTAAAACCGCCCTCTGCCAGCCAGTTTACTCCGAGCAAAATAAGGCTGGCGGTCTGCATCCAGCGCGACGTTGGCATAGATATCACCAACAGGCACAAAGATGCATAGTATATCCAAAAATGTACTGTACTTCTTGATATGTTGACCCGGGCGGTCATTTAAAAGATAATTTTCCCCTCATCTTCTGGCGAAGAGTTGTAATCTGTTAGTAATGATTTATTTATACTATTGTTCTGAACCGTTCAGGAATCCTTATGATCGGTTTTTCACTGAGCATCCCTGGTTTGTTAAGTGCATACAGGGGGCGAAAAAAGCTTTCCCTTCTCCTTGCCTGTCTGAAGAACTCATCTCCATCTATCGCAGTCTTTTTTATTATCAGGTCAAACAACTCATACCTCCTGTCAAGATGCCCCTGCCATCCATTCCCCAGGAGTGATTCGTCTCCCATTTTCCTTCTTGAAATATCATAATCGACCATGCCAAAATGAAAGAGGAACAAATTCGGGTCAATGTGGAAGTTTTTGCCTTTGACCCGGTGAAACCCTGAGCCCCAGGAAAGAGGCCTGGCAGCTACAATAGTCTTGGTATATCTGGCCGAGACATGAGCAAAACTCCTTTGTTCAAGGAATGGGCGGGTTGGGTCGACAGGCTTTTCGAGCTCAAGATGCTGACCTACATCCAATCCCAGGGCTGAGAGAGAGGCAGATCTTATTGGTTGCTGAAAATATCCGGTAAAAGTTTGTTTTGTTTTGGGATCAACCACCAGGATCTCATCAATGTCATGGGCAATGATAATATCGTACCGGAGAAATAATGTCCTTGCAAAGTTTGAAACCAATCTTGCCCTGTTGCTGTCACCCTTTGCCCTGTTAAGCTTCTTCTGTGGGAACCTGATAACATTGATGGTCTCGTAACCTTCCGGGAGAGGCTGATCATGCCCGTCAAGCATAAGAAACAGGTTTTCACGACCAACCTGTGCTCCATAGTAACTTATCCATTTGGGAATAAAGAAACTATCATTCCTTACCATGGATACAACGCCAATTTTTTTGGGGTTGTCGTTGGTCATTGATCTTCTAGTTTTACAGGATCAAAATTGCAAAAAAATATTAAAAGCGATACATTTACAAAAAACAATGTCAGGTAACGCCAAGTCTAATCCCAACAACCCTATCGACGTTGTAATTGCATGGGTCGATGGCGATGACCCTCATCTGGCCGCAAAAAGGAACAGCTTCCTTACAGGAACACATCATACCATCAGCTCAGGTGCACATGCAACCCTTTTTGCTTCATTAAATGAAATAAAGTATTGTGTTTTATCAATTTTCAGGTTTGCCCCTTTTGTAAGAAATGTTTTCATCGTTACCGATGGGCAGGATCCAAATCTTTATGATGATATTAAGATGTATTTTCCAGAAAGACTGAGCTGTGTCAGAATTGTTGATCACAAAGAGATCTTTGAGGGTTTTGAAAAGTACTTGCCCACATTCAACAGTATCTCTATAGCAAATATGATATGGAGGATTAAAGGCCTATCCGATAACTTTGTCTATTTCAACGATGATGTAATTCTGATCAGGGAAATCAGTCCGGAAGATTTTTTTGTTGACGGCAGACCCGTTCTGAGGGGAAAATGGTTAAGGCCTCCTTACAAAATTATCATACGTAATTATTTCAAAACAGTAATACATAAATATTTACACAATAATCCAGGCTATCAGCCAAAGGCATCATTTTTTTTACGACAGTGGAAAACTGCGTCTCTGCTTGGGATGAAGACAAGATATTTTTTCCACTATCATGCACCTCATCCAATGAACCGATTGACAATAGAAAAATTTTTTTCAGATAAAATGGAAATGCTGGAAAAGAACATTTCATACCGTTTTCGCCATCATAATCAGTTTCTAATGATATCCCTGACCTATCATCTGGAGATTTTGAATGGTAACATGAACTTCGCAAAATTCAACCTGGGGTATATAAATCCTTTTTGTTCCAGTAATCGGTTGCGTAAAAGAATCAAACGTTGCGAAAATGATTCCAGAATTAAATCTGTTTGTGTCCAAAGCCTTGATATGTTCAGCAAAGAGGAACAGGTTAAAATATGCAAATGGATAGAAGGATTTCTAAACCTCCGGCAATCATGTAAATGACTTGCTTCAAGATCAGATCTGTTATAAAAACGTACCTTGGGACAGACATTTTGAGCTAACTTCGACATGACAATCATCAATGATGGCAGAAAATTTTTTATCTGAAAGCACCCAGCCTGTTGACGTTGTAATAGCATGGGTTGATGGCAATGATCCGAAACTGGCCGCAAAAAGAAACAGTTATCTTTCAGGGACAAGCCATACTATCAGCTCCGGGGCGCATCCTACTCTATTTGCCTCTTTAAATGAAATAAGATATTGTGTTCTGTCAATTTTAAGATTTGCTCCTTTTGTCAGAAATATCTTTATCGTTACCGACGGACAGGATCCGAAAATCTTTGATGATGTGCGTAAACAATTCCCTGAAAGGCTGAACTCAATAAGAATTGTAGATCACAAAGAGATCTTTGAAGGTTATGAAAAGTTTCTGCCCACTTTCAACAGCATTTCAATCGCCAGCATGATCTGGAGGATCAAGGGCCTTTCTGAAAACTTTGTTTATTTCAACGATGATGTCATATTGATCAGAGATATTAAACCGGAAGATCTTTTTATTGACAGCAGGCCTGTTTTGAGGGGTAGCTGGCGTCTGCCTCCTTACAGGAAGATACTGGGAGCCCGGATTAAAGCCCTGATAAATAAACACTTACGTAGAGACAAGGATTATCAGCCAAAGACATCATTTTATATCAGGCAGTGGGAAACCGCATCGCTGTATGGAATGAAGATGAGATATTTCTTCCACTGTCATACACCTCATCCGATTAATAAATCTACAATAGAGAGATTTTTCTCTGAAAACTGTGAAATGCTTGAAAAAAACATTTCATACCGTTTCCGCAGCAAGGAACAGTTTCTTATGATATCCTCAACCTATCATCTGGAGATTTTGAATGGTAACAGGAACTTCGCAAAACTCAATCTCGGATATTTGCATCCCTATTATTCAATTAACCGTTTATACAGAAGAATAAGTCGTTGTGAGACTGATCCCCGCATTAAGTTTGTTTGTGTTCAAAGCCTTGATATGATGGGTAAAGAGGAACAGGAGAAAATATTCAGCTGGATGGAAAGGATCTTAAGACTCCGGTAGCCTGGGATTGCTTCCAGACAATAATTGAAATCTATGACAGAAAAGCCTTCATCTGATAACAATCTCCCGATAGATGCAGTAATTGCATGGGTCGATGGCAATGATCCCAGGCTGACTGAGAAAAGAAACAGTTACATTCAGGCTCCTGTCAGAAGCATCAGCTCCGGGGCGCATGCCACCCGTTTTGCCTCGGCAAACGAGATCAGGTATTGTGTGCTGTCAATCCTGAGGTTTGCACCTTTTATCAGAAATATCTTTATTGTTACCGATGAACAGGACCCTGGCCTTTATGATGATGTAAAGAAATTCTTCCCGGAAAGACTGAGCTCAATAAGAATTATTGATCATAAAGAGATTTTTCAGGATTATGAAAAGTTTTTGCCAACATTCAATAGCATCTCTATCGCGAGCATGATCTGGAGGATCAAAGGCCTTTCTGAAAACTTTGTTTACTTTAACGATGATACTTTTCTGATCAGACCTGTGCAACCTGAAGACTGGTTCATTCATAACAGACCTGTCATTCGGGGAAAATGGGTTTTGGCACCAACACCAAGAGTTGCCTGGAACAAGATCAGGATATATTTCAATAAACATCTGGCAGGCAAAGCAGACTTTCAGCCAAGAGCTTCCTTTCATTTGGGCCAGTGGCACGCTGCGTCAGTGCTAGGGTATAGGTACAGGTATTTTACCAACAGCCACACCCCGCATACAGTAAATAAAACAATAATTGAAGATTTCTTCAGCAAAAACAGGCAGCTCCTTGAGAAGAATATTTCATACCGTTTCCGTGACCATACGCAGTTCACTTTTATCTCGCTGTCAAATCATCTGCAGCTAATGGATGGCAACAGGCAGATTGCTGCCCCTGATATGGTATACCTGAAGCCGCAGGATCGCTCAGCAGACTATGTTATCAGGTTCATCTGTGCTCAAAGCCTTGACATGTGCAGAAAAGAAGACCAGCAAAGATTGTTCGGGTGGATGGAAACGATTTTACAATTAGACAAAGATTAAGGTTGAGATTAAGGCTAAGGTTAAGCGAGAACGATGCTCAACCTCAATCCTTACCTTTATCTCATGTCACCATCAGATTACATCCTCTAAGGTCAGAGTTGTCAAATCTGCCGAGGACTTCAAATGAGCCGTTTTCATGTATGCGCCCCAGGTCTGAGGTGGCAATAAATGAACAAGACCATATGTTTGCCAGGTCAATGACGCTAATGCCTCCACTGGTACCAGATTCTACTGAATGTGAAAGCGGATCATGACTGTCGCGTATCATCACCTTCATCCATGGCGGGGTATTGAAAATACCTTCACCTTTTGAATATGCCTGGCTCAGCAACTCTGTCATTCCATATTCTGAATGAATAGAGCGGACATTAAATGCATTTTTCAGAATATCATGAACCTCTTCCCTCACCATCTCCTTCCTCCTGCCTTTCATACCTCCTGTCTCCATTATGATGACGTCATGGAGATCGCAGGGATGCTTTTCTGCAAGGTCAAGCAGCGCGTATGTAACCCCTATCAGCAAAACCCTGAAACCGTCTTTCCTGGCCTGATCAAGTGACTTCAGAAGTTTCCTGTGGTTCTTAAGATAAAACCCTCCATACCTGCACCCGGAAAGTACCTGGAGTTTTTTCACCATATAAATAAGTGATGATCCCTTCCGGCTAAGGTACGAGGGAAGCAATCCCATTATTGCGTACTTTTTAGGATTTCCGTAGAAGAGGTTAAATGTTCTCCTTAAGCTCTCCTCATAAACCGAAAGACTTTTGACTGCATGACAACTCCTCGCCATCCCCGAGGTGCCGCTGGAGGTAAAAACTGTCTCTGGATTCATTTCTCCTGAATAAACCAGGTGATCTTTAAAAAATGATATCGGTAGAAACGGAATAGAAAAGATATCTTTTACTGCATTCCTGTCAATACCCATCAGCTCAATGTACTTTCTGTAGGGCGCACACGCCTCAGACTGGTACATGAATGTTCTAAGTGCTGCAGCTTCAAAGTCGCTATCGTCTTTTATGCCGAAAATCTCTTCCGGTGCAGGAGCATTCATTTTGCTGCAGGGAATGTCTTTGTTCCTTCAGGCTGATAAACCCATTCGAATGTGCAGGATGCAAAATCAGGATCCTGGTCAGTGTCAAGTTCTGTTTCTATTATCCTGATCTTGGCGTAATTACCATCACGGGTCCGTACTACCCAGATCTGGTTTACGGCAAGCGGGCTACCGAAGTACTGATAAGTTAGAATTCCAAAGGAAGCAAGACCGTTAAATGCATTTTTTGCCTCATTCACAGAACCGTAAGTGCCATACAATGCAAAAGACGGGTCAAGTGTGTTTGCGGAGAGGAAAGCTTCTACAGCGACACCTCCCTCTAAAACACCTGCCTCCACAGTAACATCTGGTTCGGGAGTGTCAATGGTTGATACCTTAGTACCCTTGCTGAATGAAAAGCCTAATGAGTAATAAGGTATTGATTCTGAAAGTTCATTATTGATCGTAACCGTTCCTGAGAAAGAAGGATCCTTCTCCCCGCAGCCCGGAAGCAGGAGGAGAAGGATCAAAATAATTCCTTTGAACGGTTCCTTCATTATTCGCCTCTTATTGCAGTAATACCAGGAAGTTTCTTGCCTTCCATGTATTCAAGCATGGCGCCGCCGCCGGTTGAAACGTAGCTCACTTTATCTGCAAGACCGTTCTTGTTTATGGCAGCAACAGAATCTCCACCGCCGATCAATGAGAAGGCTCCTTTTTCCGTTGCTTTGGCAACTGCCTTTGCAATAGCTGTCGTTCCTTTTGCGAATTTATCCATTTCAAAGACGCCCATTGGCCCGTTCCAGAGTACTGTCTTTGAGCTCATTATAACATCCTCAAAAAGCTTTATGCTTTTTTCTGCTATGTCAAGGCCCATCCATCCGTCTTTAACGTCATCTATTGCAGAGACATAAGTATCAGCAGCAGCATCAAACTTATCTGCATTGACACCATCAACAGGAAGAAGCAGCTTCACGCCCTTTGCCTTTGCTTTCTCAATCACTGCCTTTGCTATATCAAGCTTGTCGGCTTCGCAGAGTGAATTGCCTATCTTGCCGCCCATAGCTTTAATGAAGGTGTATGTCATTCCACCTCCAATAATGAGGTTATCAACCCTGTCAAGAAGGTTCTCAATGATCATTATCTTGTCTGATACTTTGGCACCTCCCATTACAGCTGTAAATGGCTTTCCGGGATTTTTAAGCACCTTATCCATTGCAGCAAGTTCGCTGTTGATGAGGAAGCCGAACATCCTCTTATCCTCAGGGAAGAAGTCGGCTATGACAGCCGTAGTTGCATGAGCCCTGTGAGCCGTACCAAATGCATCATTTACATATACATCAGCATAGGTTGAGAGTTTCTTTGCCATCTCTTTCTGCTTCACCTTGAGAGCAGTCTTGGCAGCCTTTTTCTCTTCATCGGTGGCAGTCTCAGGAAGTATCGGTTTTCCTTCTTCTTCAGGATAAAACCTGACATTCTCGAGCATCATAACTTCACCGGCCTTCAGGTTTTTGGCCATCACTTCAGCCTCAGCTCCCAGAGCATCAGGAGCAAATTTGACCTGCATGCCAAGGTGCTTCTCCAATACAGGCATAACCGGCTTCAGAGAATACTTCTCCTGTACACCCTCGGGACGGCCGAGATGTGACATCAGAATGGCTGATCCGCCGTCAGAAACGATCTTTTTTATTGTCTTTATTGCCCCGCCGATGCGCGTATCATCAGTTACCTGGCGGGTTTGCTTATCAAGAGGGACATTGAAATCAACCCTTACTATGGCTTTCAGTCCCTTGAAATTAAAGCTGTCAATCATTTTCATAGTCTATCCTTATTGAAAGTTTTCGTTAAAAATCAAACAAAGTTAATCAATTTGGAAAACCGCGTTGCTGAAATATAGTTCATTAAATAAAATGATATTTTCACTTGACGCGCCTAACCCTGTTACTTCCTTTCTGCCCCTAACCCAGACCTTCACTCTAGCCCCTAACCCCAGCCCTTCCCCCAGACGGGGGAAGGGAGTCAGGACAGTAACACCCTGCTCCTCCTCGCCCCGTCTGGGGAGAGGAGGCTGGGAGAAGAGGGGCTATTTCAAACAACGAATTTCGATACAGGATTTACAAGTGATAAGTCTTCTTCCTTCAAAAATCATCATTCCTTGTTCTTAAATCAAAAAATGATTGTATACTGAACCCCGTTTCTATCAGTAAAGAAAAATATCCTTACTAACTTTGTTCAACAATTTTCAGATCAGACTTGTTATTCACCAAACGTTTTACATATATGAGCTTCACAGATTTCATCAGTGACAATGGCAGAAGGATAAACAAGGAAAACTTCATACACCTTGTACAGATAGCACAGGCAGATGGCACAATTGACAAAAGGGAAAATGAGCTGCTGCATTTATACGGAAGGAAATTCAGCCTAACCAATCCCGAGATCGACAGCCTGATAAAATCAGAAGAGTCCCATATTTACGCGCCTCCTTACGAGCTTGAGAAAAGGTTTGAGCATCTATATGATGTGATGCAGATAATGCTTTCTGACGGCAAAATATCAAATGAGGAAAGAAACTTTTTCACAAAACTGGCAATAGCTGCCTCATTTAAGGATGAGACTATTCCTTTTCTTATTGATTTGCTTTCCAATGGAATTTCTGAAGGAAAGGATGAGGAAGACCTGCTTGCAGCTTTCCGCAAGTCTTTAAGGAAGTAATCGGATCATCTGAGAACACATTCCGGGATATTTCCGGTCTTTTCAATGAACATCATTGCTCTTTCTGTTGTTGTTTATAAAAAACATTAACCATCAACTTGAAATATGACTAAAATAACTTTCAAAGGAAACTCTGTTAACACGTCAGGAAGCCTGCCTTCAACAGGCACTGTTGCTCCGGGATTCAAACTTGTAAAATCAGACCTGGGTAATTTATCTCTTGATGAACTCAGGGGAAAAAAAGTAATACTCAATATCTTCCCCAGCCTTGACACAGGCGTATGCGCCACCTCAGTAAGGAAATTCAACCAGATGGCGGCAGGCATGGAAAACACTGTAGTGCTCGCCATTTCGAAGGACCTTCCTTTTGCCCATGGCCGGTTCTGCTCCGTGGAGGGCATCGCAAATGTGATCACTCTCTCAGGATTCCGTGACTCGGCATTCGGTAAAGCCTATGGCGTGGATATGGTTGACGGTCCTCTTGCAGGTCTTTACGCACGCTGTGTGGTGGTTTTAGATGAAAAGGGCATTGTCATATATACCGAACAGGTGCCGGAGATAGTACAGGAGCCTGATTATGACAAAGCTCTTGCTGCTCTCTGATTTCTGATAAAAGTCTCCTCTTTTTTGTATTTTTGCTTTCCCCTTTACAGGAAAGCAGTATGAATTTTTCACAGATACCGGGACAGAAACCTGTAATTGACAGGCTGAGAACGTCTGTTGCAGAACAGCGCGTCAGTCATGCCCTGCTGTTCTTTGGCCCTGAAGGAAGCGGCAAATTTGCCATTGCCCTTGCATTCGCACGCTATATCAGCTGCGAAAACCGGACAGCCGAAGATGCCTGTGGCGTATGCCCCTCATGTGTAAAATATGATAAGCTGATACATCCCGACCTTCATTTTGTCTTCCCCGTTATTAAAAAGAAGGCAGGGACAGAACCGGTCAGCGATACTTTTATTGCACAGTGGCGCCAGATGGTATTGAAATCACCATGGTTCTCACTCAATACATGGACAGAGGCCATGGAGGTGGCTAACGAGCAGGCAATTATCCCTGTTGCAGAAGCAACAGAAATTGTCAGGAAACTGAATCTCAAATCTTTTGAATCTGATTTTAAGATTATGATCATCTGGCTTCCTGAGAAAATGAATGCTGAGACAGCTAACAAACTTTTAAAGATGATAGAGGAACCACCGGCAAAGACACTCTTCCTGCTCATTTCTGAAGAGGATGATAAATTGCTGCCTACAATACTCTCAAGATGTCAGCCGGTGAGGATACCATCTGTGCCGGGAGAGGATATAAGCCGCTTCCTTGAGAAGCAGTTTAATATCGAAAAAAACCATGCTGATGAGCTGGCATGTATTGCCAATGGAAATATGGTGAGGGCTATTGATCTTGCCCGTGACGCTGACAGCTCCTCTCAGCACCTTGACCGTTTCATATCTTTGATGCGCACTGCCTATAAACGTGACGCCCAGGCACTTGTATCATGGTCTGAAGAGACTGCCTCTATAGGTCGCGAAAGACAAAAAGACTTTATCACCTATGCCCTGCGAATGATACGCGAGAATTTTATCCTGAACTTCAAAGGGAAAGAGAATAAACTTGTCTATCTGACTGAAAACGAATCATCTTTTTCACAGAACTTTCACCCCTTCATTAACAACAAAAACATTCATGCTCTTGACAGGGAATTTAATCTTGCATTCTCGCATGTTGAAAGCAACGGCAACACTAAAATTATCTTCCTTGACCTCGCCCTTAAAACAATGAGACTTATCGGGTAAGTGCTTCTCTTACGTTGATATTCCACCATTTATTGTTAAATTTGCATCACTCTTCCCGCCTTTTATGGTTGGTGAGTTTAATCACATGTAATACCCCTGATTATAGTCAGGGGAACGATATATTCAGAACCTGATGACAAACGAAGATATACAGGCCCAGGGAAGTGAAGAGCTTCACCAGCCTGAGATAAAATACAATTGCGGCGAGAATAAACTAGATGAATTCAACTGGCTCGCTGACATGCCTTTCAATACTATCTATAACGAAGTAATTGAGGTGCGATTCAAAAACACCAGGAAAGGATTTTACCGCAATGTTAATAACCTGTCACTTGAGGTGGGAGATGTGGTAGCTGTTGAGGCGTCACCGGGACATGATATCGGAAGGGTCTCGATGACCGGTTACCTGGTTCTTGAACAGCTTAAGAAACTTAAAGTCAGGCCGGTCATTGATGAACTGAAGAAGATCTATCGCAAAGCCAAACCTGTTGATCTGCAAAAGTGGGAAGAGGCTAAGAAACTTGAAATCCAGACTATGCTCAGGTCAAGAAAAATAGCTGAAGATCTTAGTCTGAATATGAAAATAGGCGACGTGGAATATCAGGGAGACAAAACCAAGGCTATTTTCTATTATCTGGCTGATGAGAGGGTCGATTTCCGCCAGCTTATAAAAGTTCTTGCCGAAGAGTTCAGGATACGCATTGAAATGAGACAGATAGGTTCACGACAGGAAGCCGGACGGATTGGAGGTATAGGTACCTGCGGACGTGAGCTATGCTGTTCTACCTACGTGACTAACTTTATGTCTGTGACAACCTCACATGCCAGGTACCAGGATCTTTCCCTTAACCCTCAAAAACTTGCAGGACAGTGTGGCAAGCTCAAATGCTGCCTTAATTTTGAGCTTGACAGCTATATGGATGCCCAGAAAGACTTTCCGCATCGCGACATACCTCTTGAACTGTCAACCGGTACGGCTTATTTCCAGAAAATGGAAGTTTACAATGGCGTGTACTGGTATTCTTCTGATCCGCGTATGGCAGTCAATCTTACAGCTGTGCCTGTTGAAAGAGTACGCGAAATACAACAGCTGAACAAAAAAGGAATCAAGCCTGAGAAACTCATTAATAATGATGCCCGGAATGTTTCGACCGGAAGTGATCTCCTTCTCCAGAACAGTGGATTAACAAGGTTTGAATCAAAAAGCGCACCCAGGGAAAAACATGGCAAAAGAAGAACACATCGCAGGAAAAATGAGAATAAACAGTAGTAAAATATTTGTGACCGCATTATTGCTGCCCCTACTGCTATCATGCGAAAGAGGGGTGCTCTATAGCGATGTCGTGAAAATGGAAGAAGAACAATGGAGTATGTATGTTCCTGCAAAATTTGCCTGTGCCATAAATGACACGATAGGTTCATATAATCTTTCATTCACGGTGCGCACATCATCAGATTACCCATACCGTAACCTCTATATGTTCGTCATCACAACCTTCCCTTCCGGCCTGTCAATTGCAGATACTCTGCAGGGTGTCCTTTCAAATGAAAAAGGTGAATGGCTCGGGAAAGGTACCGGAGACATCCGCGAGCTAACAATCCCCTATAAATCAAACGTTTTCTTCCCCGAAAAGGGTGAATACCACTTCAGGGTGATACACGGTATGAGAGATACTGTTCTTCCCGGAGTCTACGACTTCGGCATTACAATCGCAAAGTGAACAAAATAGTCTAACTCTTCAGGCTTTGGGAAAGAATAAGCTGGCAAAATGGGCAGAGATGAAAGGCTATGACCATGTGATTGAGCCTCCATTCGAAGAAGTTTTTGGTAAAGATCATAAACTGAAGGGCAAATGGCATAGCCAATGGTTTACAAATAATAACCCGATAATCCTTGAGCTTGGATGCGGTAAAGGAGAATATACTGTTGGGCTGTCGGAACATTTTCCGGACATAAATTTCATCGGCGTTGATATCAAAGGAGCAAGGCTTTGGAGGGGAGCGAAGGATTCATACCAGAAAAAGCTTCCTAATGCAGCTTTCCTTCGGACCAGAATTGAATTTATTGATTCTTTCTTTGCCCCGGGTGAAGTTGATGAGATATGGATCACCTTTCCGGATCCTCAGCTAAAAAGAAAAAGAGAAAAAAAAAGGCTTCCCGGTACTCAGTTTCTGAACATTTACAGGAGATTTATTAAGGATAACGGAATCATACATCTTAAAACTGATTCCAGAGAGCTTTATGATTATGCACTGTCAGTTGTGAAAAAGAATAATCTTGAAATAATTACCTCATCCATTGATCTTTATAAAGACCTTCCGGACAACATAGTTCTGTCAATCCGGACACATTATGAAAAGTTATTCCTTGCCCGGGGAATTCCAATAACTTACCTCTCATTCAGATTGAAAAATGACAAGGAGATCATCAGCCCGGAAGAACAGTGAAAACGACGGTTTTTTCAGTCGTGTTTATGAAGTTGCGTGCTTGATCCCGTATGGACGTATTACATCATATGGCGCCATTGCAAGGTATCTGGGGTCAGGAGGCTCGGCAAGAATGGTAGGATGGGCAATGAATGCATCTCATGCTTCGCCGGATTTCATTCCTGCTCACAGAGTGGTTAACCGCAATGGCATATTGACCGGGAAACATCACTTTGGCAATTCAACAACAATGCAACAGTTACTTGAAAATGAGGGCTTTCATGTTATAGATGATTGTGTGGTTGATTTCAGGGAGAAGTTCTGGGATCCGATGATTGAACTTTAGATAATGGAAAGTGTTAAAATCGAAATGATTTATGAATATTGAACAAGGATTTTTGATTTGAGAAGATTATTCACTTTGATTTTAATGGCACAAAGTTCATAAATCCTAAATCCTTGTTCCTTGTTCTGAGATCATTTTGATCAAGAGAATATCAGGATAAAATTCATAAAAAATCATGTACACTAAAGAACAGGTTATTACAGCATTAAAGAAGGTAATCCATCCTGAAAAGGGAAAGGATATCGTCACTATTGGCATGGTAGGAGATGTAATGGTTAATGATGAAGGCATCAGGATAACTCTTACTCCTGAGAGGTCAAATGACCCATTTCTGTCATCAATAAAAAGTAGCTGTGTCAGGATTGTAAAAGACAACCTTGGTGCTGACTCTGTAATATCCTCCATAGATGTAAATCCTAAAGAAATAGTTGGTAAGCATGAAGAACCCAGGAGAGACGTTCTTCCGGGAGTGAAGAATATTATTGCTGTCTCGTCTGGCAAAGGAGGCGTTGGCAAGTCTACTGTCGCGGTCAATTTAGCAATTGCTCTTGCCAGACAAGGTTTTGCCACCGGACTGCTTGACGCTGATATTTTTGGTCCTTCAGTTCCAAAGATGTTCAATGCCGAAGATCACAGACCAGATATGGTTAAGAAGGATGGTAATGACTGGATTGTACCTTTGACCAGGTATGGCGTCAGAGTCCTCTCAATAGGCTTTTTTGTAAAGGACTCAGAAGCTGTTATCTGGAGGGGCCCGATGGCAAGCAGCTTCATGAAACAGCTTATTACTCAGGGCGACTGGGGTGATCTTGATTATCTGATCTTTGATCTGCCTCCGGGAACAAGCGACATACATCTGACGCTGGTGCAGGAGGTGCCGGTTACTGGTGCCATAGTTGTCACTACCCCTCAGGAGATTGCTCTTGCAGACGCCAGAAAAGGCGTTGCAATGTTCCGGAGTGAGACAATTAATGTACCGGTCCTTGGGCTTGTAGAAAACATGTCATATTTTGTTGCTCCTGAGTTACCAGGACGTCGTTATTATATCTTCGGAAAAGAAGGTGGCAGAAAACTGGCTGATGAGGCGGGCATTGAATTGCTAGGGCAGATACCCATAGCTGAAAGCATCTGTGACAGCGGAGATGCAGGTAAACCTGTTGCGCTAAATGACTCTGAGACAGGTACCGCCTTCATGAAACTGGCTGAGAAAATTGTACTGCAGGTTGAGAAAAGAAACAGGGAAATGGCACCAACAAAAAGGGTGCAAATTAAGTGAAGATCATACCCCGGCCCCTGAGGAGTCATTTTTTAGCCCTTTTTACTACCTTTGAATACTTTTGACTGCCTCATGGCAGTTATAGTATAAACCGTTTATCTGACGTCACGGGTTAAAGCATATAATCTTTTAGTGACTCTGGTGCTTTTCGCACTGTGTCATGGGTGCTCTGTGGAAAAAAACACCGGTGCTAGTCGTTTTTATAATTCACTTATATCCAAGTATAACATTTACTTCAACGGCAATGAGGCGTATAAAGCTGGTGTTGAAAAGGTAAAAACATCAAATCGTGATGATTACAGCGCAATACTTCCTGTGTTTGAATATTCCAATCCTGAGTCGTTACAAGCCTGCACCGGGGACATGGAAAGGGCAATACAGAAGGCTTCTAAGCTTATAGCACTTTATTCCATCACGGCCAAACCTGAAGAGAATAAAAAGCGTTCCGCCAGAAAAAAAGATGAGGAATTT
>CAZGDJ010000016.1:0-19880 GCA_964524635.1 uncultured Rikenella sp.
TGCATGGAATCCGGATACGATTTCTCTTCTTCAATGGAGTACCAGAACATCGGATTGGAAATTATTCAAGGAGTTTTCCGCCAGGGCAGATGCTGACACCTGCCAGCCTCTCTTTTTAAGGGGATTGCTGAAAACAAAGAAGAATCCCATTCCTGTTGACGAGGTTGAACCGGCAGAAAATATCATGAAACGTTTTGTCACCGGGGCGATGTCATACGGATCGATAAGCAGAGAGGCCCATGAATGCATGGCTATTGCAATGAACAGGATAGGAGGCAGAAGCAACACCGGAGAAGGAGGTGAAGATCCTGCCCGTTTTGCACCTCGCGAAGACGGTTCCAGCGTCAGAAGTGCTATTAAACAGGTAGCCAGCGGACGTTTTGGCGTAACCGCTGAGTACCTCGTCAACGCTGATGAAATACAGATAAAGATAGCACAGGGGGCTAAACCCGGCGAAGGAGGCCAGCTGCCCGGGCATAAAGTAGACAAGATCATTGCAAAGACACGTTACTCAATACCCGGGATAACCCTTATATCTCCCCCGCCGCACCATGATATCTATTCAATTGAAGATCTCTCACAACTGATTTTCGACCTGAAAAATGTTAACCCGAAAGCAAACATAAGCGTGAAGCTTGTTTCAGAAACGGGAGTAGGTACTATTGCAGCCGGAGTAACGAAGGCCGGAGCCGATCTGATTACTATCTCAGGATATGAGGGGGGCACAGGTGCGTCTCCTTCATCTTCTATCAGGCATGCAGGGCTTCCTCTTGAGCTTGGCCTGGCAGAGACACAGCAGACGCTGGTTATGAATAACCTGCGGTGCAAAGTGAAACTACAGGCTGACGGTCAGCTTAAGACCGGAAGAGATGTAATCATGGCCGCGCTGCTTGGTGCTGAGGAGTTTGGATTTGCAACCAGTGCGCTTATTGTGCTTGGCTGCGTAATGATGCGCAAGTGTCATCTTAACACCTGCCCTGTTGGAGTGGCAACACAAAATCCCGAGTTAAGAAAACGGTTCATGGGTAAAGCTGATAACCTGGTCACATTCTTCCGTTTTGTGGCGGAGGAGGTCCGGGAACAGCTTGCTGAAATGGGCTTTCATAAACTTGATGATATAATCGGCCGAAGTGACCTTCTTGAAAAGAATCAGGAAATAAACCACTGGAAAATAAAAAACCTTGATTTGTCGGCATTGCTCACAATGCCTGAGGAATCAAAGACTTTTCCGATTCGCTGCGTTCAAAAGCAGGAAGACAAGATTGGGAAGGTGCTTGATATGGAGCTGATATCAGAAGCAGAGAATGCCATCTCAAAGCAGCTGCCTGTTGTTATCCAAAAAGAGATTCATAACACTGACCGTACAACGGGAGCCATGCTTTCCGGTAAGATAGCAACTCTTTACGGGTCGGCGGGATTACCTGAAGGGACAATAAGATGCAATTTTAAAGGTTCGGCCGGTCAGAGCTTTGGAGCGTTTCTTGCTCCGGGAGTGATACTCCATCTCGAGGGAGATTCGAATGATTATCTGGGAAAAGGGCTCTCCGGCGGCAGAATCATTGTAGTACCACCACAGGCATCAAAATTTGAGGCAGACAAAAACATTATTATTGGTAACACGGTGTTATATGGTGCCACAGGTGGTGAAGTATTCATTTCAGGAGTTGCCGGGGAAAGATTCGCTGTCAGAAACAGCGGAGCAAGGGCTGTAGTTGAAGGCGTGGGAAATCATTGCTGTGAGTATATGACGGGTGGTCGTGTTGTGGTCCTTGGCTCAACTGGCAGCAACTTCGCAGCAGGCATGAGTGGTGGCATTGCCTATGTACTGAATGAGAATGGAGATTTTGATTATTACTGCAATATGGGAATGGTGGAACTTTCACTGGTTGAAGATGTGGGAGATTATAATGAACTTATGTTTTTGATAACACGCCATCACCAGTTTACCGGCAGCAAAAAAGCAAGACTGATACTCGATAACCCGGGGAAATACGTGCCGATGTTCATCAAAGTGATACCGTATGACTATAAGAAGGTTATTGAGGAGCAAAAACTTGAAGAGTTAAAGAAAAAGATGGCAGGCATGGAACTTGACCTTGAGATTGAAGCACAGTAACTAACCTCGCAGAGAAAACAAATAATTATGGGAGATACCACAGGTTTTTTAAAGATTAAGAGAAAAGAAGCAGGCAACAGACCCGTTGTTGAGCGTATTTGTGATCACAGTGAGGTGGAACAGATACTCAACAGTGAGGACAGGATGCTGCAGGCATCACGCTGTATGGATTGCGGTGTTCCGTTCTGTCACTGGGGATGCCCGGTTGACAACCTTATACCGGAATGGAACGATTTACTTTATAAAGGCGACTGGAAGGCGGCCTATCAAAGGCTTAATGCAACCAATAACTTTCCTGAGTTCACGGGAAGGATATGTCCTGCCCCATGCGAACACAGCTGCGTGCTTAATATTCAGCAGGAACCTGTTACCATCAGGGAGAATGAGGTGGCGATAGTTGAGAAAGCTTTTAATGAAGGATATATCAGGCCTCAGCCACCGGCAAAACGCTCAGGAAAAAAGGTAGCAGTGATAGGGAGCGGCCCCGCCGGCATGGCGGCTGCCGATCTTCTTAACAGATCTGGCCATGAAGTAACGCTCTTTGAGAAAGATGAAAAAGCCGGCGGATTACTTCGATATGGCATTCCGGATTTCAAACTCAGCAAAGCAACCATCGACAGACGGCTTGATATCATGAAACAAGAAGGTCTTATTTTAAAGACTGGCGTGTGTGTTGGAAAAGACTTTTCTGTAAATGAGATGGTTAGCAGGTTTGATGCCATTTGTGTTGCCATTGGAGCCATGCAGCCACGTGACCTTATGGTCGACGGACGAAATCTAGGCGGAATATATTTTGCACTTGATTTCCTTACCCTTCAAAACAGGATCAATGACGGATTATCACAGGAAACTTCAGGATTGATCTCGGCAAAGGGAAAAAAAGTACTTGTCATCGGTGGCGGTGATACAGGATCTGATTGCGTGGGAACAGCAACACGGCAAAAGGCACATAGCGTGACCCAGATAGAGATATTACCGGAACCGCCTGTCGTTCGTGCTGTCAACAACCCCTGGCCATATTATGCCAAAGTTCTTAAAACCTCTACTTCACATGAAGAGGGTTGTGAAAGGATTTGGGGATTGTCAACCGTAAAATTTGTAGGGGATAAAGGTATAGTCACCGGTGCTGAAGTGGAAAACGTTGAATGGGTACCAGCTAATGGTAAACATGTTATGAAGATTGTGCCCGGAACACGCAGAGTTATTGAGGCAGATATGATTCTCCTTGCTCTTGGTTTTATCCATCCTGTAATTGAAGGTCTGCTGACCGACTTAGGTGTTGATCTTGACGATAGACAGAATATAAAAGTGGGTGCCAATCAATTAACCAGCCAGCCGAAAATCTTTGCCGCCGGAGACGCCGTAACAGGTGCAAGCCTGGTTGTAAGGGCTATTGCATCAGGTCGTAATGCAGCAAGAGCTATAGATAAATACCTGAAACAAACTTCATGATACAATGGCTGAAGTGTATGATATAGATAAAATAAAGAAAGTATACAGCTCATTTCCCGGGCGTGTCAAACGCTCCAGGGAGGTTTTGAGAAGATCTATGACATTGACCGAGAAGATACTCTATTCTCATTTGTCTGATTTCTCAAAACTCAGAGAATTCAAACGGGGAAGTGAATATGTAGAATTTATGCCTGACAGGGTGGCTATGCAGGACGCCACGGCACAGATGGCCCTTCTTCAGCTGATGAATGCAGGGAGGGTGCGAACAGCCGTTCCTGCTACAGTTCATTGTGATCATCTTATTATAGCTGAGAAAAATTCTTCCGCCGACCTTCTTGCTGCAGAAATAAGTAACAGTGAGGTGTATGGTTTTTTGCGTTCAGTCTCATTAAAATACGGTATCACTTACTGGAAACCGGGTGCAGGTATTATTCATCAGGTCATTCTGGAGAACTATGCCTTCCCGGGTGGTATGATTATCGGGACAGATTCTCATACACCCAACGCCGGAGGCCTCGGGATGATGGCAATAGGAGTAGGAGGAGCCGATGCAGTGGATGTCATGTCCGGCATGCCTCTGGAATTGATGATGCCCAGAATTATCGGAGTTAAACTGACAGGCAGACTGAACGGCTGGACTTCCCCTAAAGACGTAATACTGAAGCTTGCGGGTATTTTAACTGTAAAAGGAGGAACCAATGCAGTAATTGAGTATTTCGGAGAAGGAACAGCCTCAATATCAGCCACAGGCAAAGCTACAATATGCAATATGGGTGCTGAAGTAGGGGCAACCTCATCACTTTTTCCATGGGACCAGAAAATGGCTGAATACCTTATTGCAACAGGCCGCAAAACTGTCTCGGAATATGCAGACAGGATGAAAACCTTTTTACAGCCCGACAATGAGGTTCTTGACAAACCGCAGGATTATTATGACCAGGTAATAGAAATTGACCTTTCTTCTCTTGAGCCTTATATTAATGGACCTTTTTCGCCCGACATTGCGTATCCTGTCTCGGAGTTTACTAAAAGAGTTAAAGAAAAAAATTACCCGTTAAATGTTGAGGCAGGACTGATCGGGTCATGCACCAATTCATCATATGAAGATCTGAGCCGTGCAGCCTCAGTAGCCAGACAGGCAACGGCTGCAGGTCTTGAAGCCAAAGCGAGCCTGATCATCAACCCGGGCTCTGAACAGGTACGTCTTACAGCAAAGCGCGATGGAATACTGGATGATCTTGAAAAGATAGGCGGAGTGGTAATGGCAAATGCCTGCGGCCCATGCATTGGACAATGGAAACGCAAGACAGATGATCCTGATGCTCCCAATTCCATTGTGACTTCGTTCAACAGAAATTTTGCAAAACGAAACGACGGGAATGCCGGCACTCACGCTTTTGTCGCATCACCAGAGATGACTGTTGCATTTGCGGTGGCAGGTAATCTTTGCTTCAATCCCCTGACCGACAGTCTGACCAGAAAGAATGGGGAATCCGTAAAACTTACCCCTCCCCGGGGTGATGAACTTCCAATAAAAGGATTCACCGGTGAAGACCAGGGGAAAATCATTCCCTCAGCTGATGGCTCTTATGCTGAAATTACAATTGATCCGGGGTCAGAACGTCTTCAGATCCTTGAACCGTTTGAGGCTCCAGATATAAAATGCTTCGCAAATTTGCATCTCTTAATAAAAGCAAGTGGAAAATGCACGACAGATCATATTTCCATGGCAGGTCCATGGCTAAGGTATCGCGGGCATCTTGAAAAAATATCCGAAAACCTTCTCATGGGGGCAACAAATTTCTTTAATGGTAAAATTAACCTGGTCCTGAATAGGCTCACCAAATCATATGATAAAGTATCATCAGTAGCTAAATCTTACAAAAGCCACGGGATAGGATCGGTTGTGGTTGCTGAAGAAAACTACGGTGAGGGATCATCAAGGGAACATGCAGCGATGGAGCCTCGCTTTCTGAATGTGAAAATCATTCTTGCCAAATCATTTGCCCGTATACATGAAACTAACCTGAAGAAACAGGGAGTTCTTGCCTTGACTTTTGCCGATAAATCTGATTATGAAAAGATACTTGAGGATGACCTGATATCGGTAACCGGACTTGATACTTTTACACCAGGCGTTAATCTTACAGTAAAACTCTTTCATAATAATGGAAAAACAGAGTCGTTTGAGGTGATTCATTCATATAACGAAATGCAGATAAACTGGTTCAGGGCCGGATCAGCATTAAATTTTTTAAAAACCGGCAGAGAATTTAAAAAGGGTATATCAAACGGGAAGAAGAGTGACTGTAATGTTGACTTTTTTCATTGACAAAAGAGGAGTTAAAAAGTGAAAAAAATTACTGTAAAAGATGGGAAGCTGGTTGTACCTGATCATCTTATTGTCCCATATATTGAAGGAGACGGCGTCGGAAAGGAGATTACTCCTGTTGTACAGTCAGTAATTGGTGCAGCACTTGAAAAGGTGTATCACGGCAAACGGTCAATCAGCTGGAAGGAGATACTTGCCGGGGAGAAGGCATTTATTAAAACAGGGTCATGGTTGCCAGGTGAGACTATATCAGCATTAAGAGATTACTATGTTGGCATAAAGGGACCTCTTACCACCCCGGTGGGTGAGGGTATCCGCTCACTTAATGTGGCATTGCGCCAGGAGCTTGATTTATATGTCTGTCTCAGGCCTGTGCGCTGGTTTAAAGGAATTCCTTCTCCGGTAACCACACCCGAGAAAGTCAATATGGTGATCTTCCGGGAGAATACGGAGGATATTTACGCGGGTATTGAGTGGATGCAGGGTACCGCTGAAGCAAAGAAGTTTTATAGCTTTCTTGAGCAGGAGATGGGCATCAGTAAAGTTCGTTTTCCGGAAACATCTTCATTTGGGGTTAAACCTGTTTCAGTAAAAGGGTCTGAAAGAATCACACGGGCGGCAATAGTGTTTGCTCTTGAAAAGAAGTTGCCTTCGGTGACGCTGGTTCATAAAGGCAATATAATGAAGTTCACCGAGGGAGGATTTAAAAACTGGAGCTATGCAATGGCTGAACGTGAATTCTCCGGCAAGGTGTTTACGATGAAACAATATGGTGTAATAAAGGAAAAAGATGGTGTGGCATCCGCTGAAGCAGCTCTTAAAAATGCGAAAAGCTCCGGAAAACTTGTAGTCAAAGATGTGATCACCGATGCATTCCTGCAGAACACTCTCCTGTACCCCGAAGATTATTCGGTGATTTCAACACTGAATCTTAACGGTGATCTTATCTCAGACCAGCTGGCAGCTATGGTAGGGGGTATTGGCATTGCTCCGGGGGCAAACATAAACTATACTACCGGACATGCTATCTTTGAAGCCACGCACGGAACAGCTCCTGACATAGCCGGCAGAGATATTGCCAATCCGGGTTCATTATTATTGTCCGGAGTCATGATGCTTGAATACCTCGGATGGAAAGAAGCTGCTGAAAAAATTACTTCAGTTCTGGAAGAAACATTTAAAAGTGGCACCGCAACTCCTGATCTTGCCGGTAAAATGGAAAACGGCAGGGTCCTTACCACCGGTGATTTCGCCGGCGAACTGATTAAAAGACTTTAAAAATATCTATTATCTTTTAAACAGATATAGCTGAATATCAAATATATAAACATAGACCATGGAAGACATGATCACTTTAAAAGATACAGAAAAAGGATATCAGGAAATGATAACCAACCTCTCAGAATCAATCAAATCGACAACTATAATCGACAAGGATCTTTTCACAAGATATAATGTCAAGAGAGGGTTGCGCAATGAAGATCACTCCGGAGTACTGGTTGGGTTAACAAATATCGGAGATGTGATCGGATATGAGCGTCTTGAGGATGGTACTTTAAAGGCAGTGCCGGGTAAACTCATCTATCGGGGGATTGATGTGAATGACCTTGTTGCCGGTATCGAGAAGGATAACAGGTATGGATTTGAGGAGACAGCGTACCTTCTTCTCTCCGGCAATCTGCCCGGAAAAGAGGATCTTGAACTCTTCAGCCGGCTGTTGAATGATCTGTTCAGCCTGAGCCAGGAAGAGAAGGTGAATATGCTCTTTCTTCGTGGCACTGATATAATGAATATCCTGGCGAGACAGGTGCTTGTCATGCATACTTTTGATGAGTTTGCAGATGACAATTCACGTGAGAATATTGTCCGTCAGTCAATTAACCTGATTGCCAAGTTCCCCACCATTGTGGCTTATGCGTACCATGTGATGCGTCACCATCTGAACCATAGCTCCCTGCATATCCGCCATCCTCAGGAAAATATGTCACTGGCTGAGAACTTCCTTTTAATGCTTAAAGGGAAAAACAACTATACTGAGCTTGATGCCCACGTTCTTGATCTTGCACTTGTACTTCATGCTGAGCACGGGGGTGGCAATAACTCAACTTTTACTGCAAGGGTTACCAGTTCAACAGGTACTGATACCTATTCTTCAATAGCGGCTGCTATCGGCTCGCTCAAAGGACCATTGCATGGAGGAGCAAACCTGAAGGTAATAGATATGTTCAATCACCTGAAAGAGTCAATAAAAAACTGGAACAGTGATACTGAGATAACCGACTATCTTATGAAGATTCTTGATAAGAAGGCATATAACAACAAAGGGCTTATCTATGGTATTGGCCATGCCGTTTACACTATTTCTGATCCGCGCACGGAATTGCTTAAGGGTATGGCCCGCAAGCTGGCCAGGGAGAAGAACCGCGAAGCGGAGTTTTCCTTCCTGGAGAAGCTTGAGGAAAGATGCATTGATGCATTCATGAATTTCAAGGGAAATAAAGTAAACAAACAGGTTTGCGCCAACGTAGATTTCTACTCTGGTTTTGTTTATGAGATGATAGGTCTTCCGAAAGAAATTTATACTCCGCTGTTTGCAATGTCAAGGGTGGCAGGCTGGTGCGCACACCGTATTGAAGAGCTTAATTTTGAAAGCAGACGGATTATACGTCCTGCATATAAGAATGTGGCTTCTCTGCGTCCATTCGTGCCTATCGATAAGCGGTAAATAGCAAGAATTCATATATTTACATAACCATTTTATCTCCGCTTTTGCCTTTTGCCTTTTGCCCTTTGCCTTGAGTAAGTTTCTTTCCTATCTTTATCTGTGATTTCACCTGATATCTGCAATCATGTTGTTCACAGTTGTGTAATTAATTGTTTTATTTGGGTATGAAGAAAATTATACTCTCTGCAGTTTCTTTTCTGCTGTTTAATATTGTGGTTTTGTCACAGGATGATATCGTTGTCACTACCGTCCCCAAAGCCAAAACGGCCGCTGAAATACAACTTTCACCCGACACTGTTGTTGCCGATACTGCAGGAATAGTGAAGCAGGATACAGTTACTGCCGCCCCTCAAAAGAATAATGAGGATCTGAAATCTGAAATTACTCTTTCCAAAGTGCCAATGGGAACTGATGTCATTTCTCTGGGATTTGGAAAGGGAATTGATTACGGGGGATTTGGCGGGAGTGTGTTATATTATTCGCAGCGGAACCTTGGTATTTTCGCAGGAGCGGGATACAATACATTAAACTTTGCATACAATTTTGGTTTAAAGCTCAGGCTCTTGCCGAAAAGAGCGGAAGCATCATTCTCTTTCCATGGCATTATGATGTACGGCTCCAATATAGTACTTAAAGTCACTGATGCAACTGAACTGAGTAAAACCTTTAACGGCTTTACGTTTGGACTCGGATTTGACGAAAGAATTTCTGCTTCAAACGGTGCGTATTTTACCACATCTTTGCTGATCCCTGTCAGAGGCAAGGAACTGTATGATTATATGGATAAATACGGGCTTGTTCTTCAGAATGGATTTTCGCCTGTTGACTTTTCCATCGGACTCAGGATTGTATTAAAATGAAAGTTCGCTTTTAAAAACGGAATAGGAATAATTTGATTAACTGACCAGACATAAAATGGAAACGCAATTATTAAGAGATCAAAACATTCAACCCGGGAAGGAAGTACTGGAAGCAGCGCTTAAAGAAAGTTATCCCGTTTATGAAGAAATGGTGGAAACCATAACCGGGACGAAATACATGCTTGTCCCTCAATGGAATTATTACAAAGACGGCAGGGCATGGCTGTGTAAAGTGACATATAAAAATAAAACTGTGTTCTGGCTGTCTGTCTGGGACGGGTTCTTCAAGACCGGATTTTACTTCACGGAAAAGAACAGCGGCGGAATAGCTGACCTTGAAATCAGTCAAAGCATTAAGGAGGATTTCGTTAAAGGAAAACCCATTGGTAAATTGTTACCCCTTACTTTAATTATTGGCCGCAATGAACAGATAAAAGATCTGTTGAAGATAATTGAATATAAAAAAAGTCTGAAATAATGGCATGTATTCGCCAGGATATATTTTAAAAGGAATAATAGAAAAAGGATTCAATCTGACATATGGTATATTCCGGAAACGGGAGGACAATTAATCAGTTAAACTTAAAAGTAATGAGATGAAAGCTTCAAAACCAGTGACAAAGAGTAAAACAGGAAGAGCATCAGGTACTGTAAAAGTCAAAAAGATTAAAAAGGATTCCATTCTGGGGCAGGAACCAAATGAAGAAGAAATCCGTAGTTTGGCTGAAGAGATTTATATCAAACGGCTTGAACTCGGGGAGGATGGAAACGCAACAGATGACTGGCTAAAGGCTGAAGATTTATTAAAACATCCAAAGGCATAAAGCTTAAGTTCGGCATCTGTTACTGTTTGAATGAAAGGTCTTTCGTTAAGAAAAAGAATACTTAGCTGGCATCAGGCGCATCCTGACAGGGCATCCTGGGTTCTGCTTATAGGTGCGTTTGCCGATGCATCATTACTCCCTTTCACGATAGCCACATTATTTGTTACACTGGCGCTGATAGACAAAACAAGGATCAAGACGTTCATTATCGTAACTGTCATGGGGACCCTGGCCGGTGCTGTAACTGGTTACATAGTTGGTCATTATGCCTGGATCACGCCGGAAGGAGAATTTACCCGCGTGGCGCATTTTTTTTTCAATAATATCCCGGGTTTTTCTGAGGGTGTATATAATAAAGTTCACGCATGGTATCTTAAATGGGACCTCGGGATTCTGTTTTTTACCTCTTTCACTCCGATACCATACGGAGTGTTATCAGTATCATCCGGTGTATTCAATCTGAACCTTCTGTTCTTTTGCTCTGTAACTTTTTTCAGTCAGGCGGTCAAGTACATTTCTATCTCATTCCTTGTAATAAAGCTGGGAGAAGGGATTAGAAAAATTTTCAGACTAAGCCGCAAAGGCACATAGTGAAGAAACCCCAACAACAATCAATTTGAATTCATAAGAGCAGATATTTGTTCAGATAAAAAACTATTTATATTTTTACAAACCGACCGTCGGTATTTATTTGTCGAGCTATGAGTGGAAAAAAAGACATACGGATTAGTGAAATAATAGAGGCTGCAATTGGCGAGTTTATTGAGAAGGGCTACGAAAATTCCTCGATGGAAAGTATTGCTTCAAGAGCAAATCTTAGTAAAGGAGGATTATATCATCATTTTAAAAGTAAAGTGGAAATACTGTTTGCAGTGAACCTGAAATTGCTGGAGCCAATAGGAGAGCTTATCACAAAAGTGGAAGCCAGTAAATCGGTTGCCGGGGGACTTAGAAGGTTTATATTAGATTATCTCAGCTTCTGGAATGACCACCGAAGGGAGCTCACCCTTTATTTCCTTACTATGAATGAGTCTTTTGGCAACCAGCAGATCATGAATCTGTACAGCGAATCAACAAAGCAAAACTTTAATTTCTTCGAGGCTCAGTTTATTAAAGGCCAGCAACAGGGAGTATTTACAAAAATGAATGCGCGATTACGTGCAATCGGTTTATTATCATGTCTTGACGGCTTCCTGGGATATTTAATTATTGATCCTTCAATATCAATAAAAAGTATGGCTAAGGAGATACAGGATATTTTTATTAATGATTTGCTGCAAAAATGAGTATGCTGATGAAAGAAAAGACAGCCCTTCCTGGCCAGACAATCGCACTGCAGATTCAGAACCTTACCAAGCGATATGAAAGTCTGACTGCTGTTGATAATATTTCATTTGATATTTTCAGAAACGAGATATTTGGGTTGTTAGGCCCGAACGGCGCTGGTAAAACGACCACTATCAATATGATATGCGGATTACTGCCTGCTACAACGGGTTCTGTTTTGTTCAACGATTATGCCGGCAAAGACCTTAAATCGTTAATTGGATATTGTCCCCAGGAGAATATCTTTTATCCGAAACTTACCTGCCTTGAGCAGCTTCTTTTTATCGGTAAAATGTATGGATTGTCATCAAAATTAATTAAGAACAGGGCGCTTACCCTTTTGGATTTTCTGGGACTAAAAGACAAGACAAATGTAAGAGCCAGTAAGTTATCAGGTGGGATGAAGAGAAGATTAAACATTTGCCTGGCACTCATACATAACCCTGAGATACTTGTCCTGGATGAACCTGAAGCCGGTCTCGATCCGCAAAGCAGAATACTGGTCAGGGATTTTATTAAGAATTTTGGAAAAGAAAGGACAATTATTCTTACCACTCACAACATGGATGAAGCCGACCGCCTGGCTGACAGGATTGCAATCATTGACTATGGCAAACTGCTATTGCTGGACACCCCGAGAAACCTGAAGAGCACAGTCGGAGAAGGAGATATCCTTGAGATATGCTTTGAAAATGGAACCGATGAAGAAATCAAGAGAGTATCCGAAAAAATATCCCTCCTTTCTGTCAGCGTAAAAGCCAATCCGGGATCTGTTTTGATAAAACATCCTAATATTATTGAGCACCTCTCTGCAATAAAAAATATAGCCGATTCAACCGGCCTGACAATTTCCGAGTTTAAGTTACGCGAAAACACACTTGAAGATGTATTTATTCACTTAACCGGCAGGAGCTTAAGACAATGAAGACATTTTATGTATTATTAAAAAGTCTGAAAGAACAGATCCGGAGCTACTGGGTGCTTATCCTTACATTGTCAATGGGGCCATTCTTCATTTTAGTTTATTTTCTTATTACCGAAACATCGAAGCCTCAGTATAAGATCCTGGTTATAAATAATGATGCAGGGATTGTCATGGAAGACAGGGATATTAATCATGGCAATCTTCTGGTTGAAGCTTTATGCTTGTCAGGGACAGATCCGGCATCTGTTCCTTTCTTACCGGAAGTAATCAATGATAAGGAAAAGGGTATTGAAAAACTGAAAAATAAGAAAGCCGATGCCGTTATTGTAATAGGTACTTCTTTTTCGAAAGCACTTACTAGAACAAAAAGCATTGAAGACACTACTGAAACTGATGTGGAATTCATTGGCGACCTGACGAACACTAATTACCTTATCAGCGCCGTATGGGCAAATGAGATCATTAACAATTATGCCCTTCAGGCTACTGGCGATAAAAAACTTCTTGATGTAAAAGAAACTGGACTAGGCATATCAGGCAATGTGGATTATTTTGATATGGTGACTCCGGGTATTCTTATGGTGTCGCTTATAATGCTCATGTTTACGGCAAGTATTGCGTTTGTCACCGAAGTGGAGAACAAAACAATAATCAGGCTAAAACTGTCAAAGCTTAAGGCATTTGAATTTCTGTCAGGAATAACAATAGTGCAATTGCTGGTTGGCATTATATCCGTTCTCCTTTCCCTGATGACAGCTCTTTTATTAGGATTTCATTACACGGGTTCTCTTTTGATAATGATTCTGATTGCCGGTCTTACCAGTCTTTCTATCATCGCTTTTAGTCTCATCATTGCCGGATTGACAAAGTCAGCTAACGAGGTGCTTGTTGTGGGTAATTTCCCAATGTTTCTTTTCATGTTTTTTACAGGCGCTGCTTTCCCCTTAAAAAATGATGCACTTTTTACCATTGCCGGTTATCCAATTAATATTCAGGGGTTAATGACACCGACACATGCCGTCTCTGCCTTAAATAAGACATTAGTAATGGATATGAGCCTCTCAAGTATTATCCCTGAAATTATTGCCATAGCCACTCTTACCGTTGTCTATTTTCTTATAGGTGCATTTGTATTTAAACACAGACATCTGAAACTGACTTAGTTCTCCATTTAAAATTTCTTCTTCTCTGTCTTTGTTTTTCGTTGCTCCGGAAAATGAAGCTGCTTTTTATTTGGTGCAGTGATTCATCAAGATTCAATCCTGAAAAACCTCCTGCTGATACACAATTCATGTTGTTAAAAAAAACTAAAAGTTTATTAAATAGCTTATTGCAAAGAAATTCTTTCATAAATTGACAAACGTTTGGACAGTTTGTTAAAAATTCGATTATTGAAAGCCATGAAAAGAGTCTGTTGTTTTCTGCTATTACTATTGCCTCTCGTCATTTCAGCCCAGGAGAAAAAAAGCATCGAGGCGCTATATATCACTACTCCGGTTACTATAGACGGGATCCTTGATGAACCTGCCTATTCGCAAGCCTTGCCTGCTAAAGATTTTGTTCAGCTGATGCCTTATAACGGAAGGCCCGCGTATCAACCTTCAGAGGTTTATTTTCTTTATGATCAGACGGCCATTTATGTTGGTGCCAGGTTGCTTGACAGTTCTCCGGATAGCATATTCAATTTTTTTTCGGAGCGCGACAACATTGGAGCGTCTGATTATTTTGGAGTCTATTTCGATCCTTATAACCAGGGTCAGATTGCCTATGGTTTTTTTATCACACCGGCAGGTGTACAAACTGACATCAAAGCCATTAAAACCGCATATGACAATGAGGATGACAGCTGGGATGCTGTCTGGCAAAGCAAAACGAAAGTCACAGAGGAAGGATGGATTGTTGAATTGCGCATACCCTATTCCGCGTTACGCTTCCCTGAAGATGGAGGTGGAACCTGGGGGTTAAACATGTTCCGCAACATTAAGCGCTACAGCTCAAATGCCTCGTGGAGTTTTATTGATCGCCAGGTCTCCGGATTCATTCACCAGGAAGGTGAATTGACAGGCATTAAAAACATAAAGCCGCCTGTCAGGCTCTCTATCAGTCCATATGCTGCTGCTTATTCTGAATTTAAAGGCGGAGATTCCTCTCCGGAGTTTACCTACAAAGCTGGAATGGACCTGAAATACGGAATCAGTGAGAGTTTTACCCTTGATATGATGTTAATCCCTGATTTCGGCCAGATACAATCAGATGACAGACAACTGAACCTCTCTCCATATGAACTATTCTATTCTGAGAAAAGGCAGTTCTTTACTGAAGGGACAGAACTTTTTAATCGGGCTGATATTTTTTATTCCCGGCGTATTGGTACCTATCCGAAGTTCTCTGATAAAGCGTACTCAGAATTAAAAGATAATGAAATAGTTGATTATAATCCGACCGAAACCCGGATTCTAAACGCTACTAAGATATCAGGACGCACTGCAAAAGGCTGGGGCCTTGGATTATTAAACGCTATGACTCTGCCATCAAAAGCAATACTAAAGGATACGCTTAATGGAAATAAACGTGAAGTATTAGTCCAGCCATTCACTAATTATAACGTAGCTGTCGTTGACAAAAGCCTGAAGAATAATTCATATATAAGCCTGATAAACACCAATATGCTTATGGCAAATGATCCTTTCAGCACTAATGTGACAGCTGCTGACTTCCAGCTCAGGAACAAGCAAAAAACATATGCAATCAGTGGCCAGGGAGGAATAAGCAGGAAGGTCAACGACGAAAACGAAACTGGCTTTACTGCCAGTTTGTCTGCTGAAAAAAACAGCGGCAAGCTTCAATTTGGGATTTCACAGTATGTTGTTTCTGATAAATTTAATCCTAATGACCTTGGGTATCTGCGTCGTAACAATGAAATGAATACAAGAGTCTTTGTGAATTATAATATTATTGAACCTTTTGGAATTTTCAAAGACCTGTATGCCGGTATCTGGGGGACTCACTCCCGTATATACGACCCGAATACTGTTTCCCGGAATCTCATTGGTTTTAGCTATTACAATACGTTTAAAAATAACTACGGTGCGGAAGTTGATTTTAGTTTTGGCGGAACCAACCATGATTATTATGAGCCGAGGGTCTTCGGTCGTTATTACACAGAACCGAATGAATTTTCTTATGCATTGTTTGCAAACTCTGACAGCAGAAAGCCATTAAGGATTTCACTCGGCGTTCAGGGCTCCCGTCAGCCTGAATCTGATTATCATTCTGAATCAATATTTCTTTATATGAATTACAGAATCGGGCGACGCATTCAGATAAGCTACAATTCCCAGATATATAATCAGATAAACGATCGTGGTTTCGTAGATATGACAAGTGACATGGATACGATTTATTTTGCACGGCGTGATGTCAAAACAATTGAAAATATAATCGGAGCTTCATTTGCCTTGAACAATAAAGCAGGTTTTAATTTCAGGATGAGACATTATTGGTCGGGTGCAGCTAATAAGGAGTTTTTCCAGTTACAGGAAAATGGAACTCTTGTCAGCGATCTGGACTACGATTTGAATCAGGATGCTAATTATAACGCTTTTAATATAGACCTGGTATTCAGATGGATATTTGCCCCCGGATCAGAAATGTCAATTGCCTGGAAAAACTCTATTTATGCCGATGGAAACAACGTAATAAATAACTATTGGAAAAACCTTGGCAATACATGGGATTCCGATCAGATAAACAGCCTTTCCGTTAAAGTTCTGTACTACATAGACTATAACAGCTTAAGAAAAAAGAAGTAAAGCTCAGTTCTCTGGCATCCCTGATGGAATGAAGATATTCTTTGCCTTGTCAAATCTTAGTCCTGATGCAGGTTTTCATTTATTGTTGCAGGCTGAATTTATTGACCAGTTGAAACGGTGAAATGAAGACTTCTGTTTTTATTTTCTAAATTGCCTGATAATATTACTTAACGTAATCAGAGTAATCTATGAAGACCTATATGTCAGCACTTTTTCTGCTTGTAGTGGTTAACTGCTCCCTGCTTTCTCAGGGTAAATTTGAGGCAGGTCTAGGGGGCGGGCTATTTGAAGCAGGAAGCATCAAGATTAAATATGGAAATAATCTTCAGGTAGGTGTTTGTCAGGGTTTTCTTTTTGCAGATTTCTGGCAGACCGGAGCTGAAGTTTATTATCATTTTGCAGGAGTATCAAAATATGTTAATCAGCACCCGTACTATATTATGGGAGGTGTATCGACCACATTGTTTTCAAGGGGATATGACCGGTTTGAAAAAATCTTCATTTATCCGAGGATTGGCAGAACATTTAGTTTCTCAAAAAGATACGGGGTAAGTCTTGATGCAGGCCCGGGCCTGTCAATGGCGGATGATATTGACAGATACCATTCCATGCCGGTGGCTACCTTTAGTATACATGTATTCGTCAGAATATAGTCATAACCTTTTGAAGAGATATTATCATTCATTAGTTAACCAATTCTATCTGCCATGAAAAAAATAACAATCCTGATTTCAGTCATTCTGATGGTCGTCGCCGATCCTGCATTTTCACAGGTGAACACTAAACAGCCTGGCAATGATATTAAGCCGGCATTACTGGTCATTGACATACAGAATGTTTACCTCCAGAGTATTCCTGAGCGCGACAAGGAATTATCATTGTATTTTATCAATGCCTTTATAGATTTGTTTCGCAAGAACGGATATCCTGTGATAAGAGTATACCATCTCAACAAGGATTACGCAGCCCCAGGCTCTGAACTGTTTGAATTTCCGTCATCAGTTTCAATAAAGCCAGATGATCCTAAAGTTATCAAAACCTATCCTGATGGTTTTAACAAGACAGACCTTGATAAGGTGATAAAGGAGACAGGAAGCAACACACTTTTTCTCTGTGGTTTAAGCGCAGTGGGATGCGTGCTCGCAACATGGATAGGCGCTCAGGACAATGATTACCAGGCGTTTCTGCTCAAGGATGCCATTATGAGTCACAAAACTGAATACACGAATAATATTGAGACCATGTTCGATGCTGTAAGCTATGATGTCGTGAAATTAATAGTTGAGAGCTCCAAAAAATAGAAGAACAACTCATTCAAGTGATAACCATAGTTTTAGCGTTTCCTTATTATCTTCCCGCCGTTATTATTGAGAATAGAATCTTGTATGTCAAAGGTCATAATTCATTATTTCACCGGAACCGGTAATACGGCACATGCAGTAAAACTTATATCAGAACAGCTGCAGGCTGAAGGTTATGAAGTCACGACCTGGCTGGTAAAAAAGGACATCTTGCCTCCCATGGAGGTTTTTGATTATCATATCATTGCTTTCCCTGTTCTGAGCTGGGCCGCTCCGGTCATAATGAAGCGGTATGTCCGCAAAATGAAAGGGTCAAAAAACACCAAAGTGGCCATCCTGGCAATCAATGGTGCAATAATCATGAACGGAAAGCTTGTGAAGGGTTATACCGGTCAGGCCCTTGAACAGTTAGAAAATATCCTGAAAAGAAAGAAATATGATGTCTTCCTGACCTCAAATGCCTCGTTCCCCGACAACTGGACTCAGGCAAGCAATCCCTGCAACTTGCATGATACTGAGATCATTATTCCGTTAGGAGACATTGAAGTACACGAGTTTATTGGAAAGTTCATGGATGAAAGTAAAGAGCTTTACAGATGCGGAACTCTAAATAAATCATGGACATTTCTTGTTGCCGGCTTGTTTAGCCTTGTTGGCAGAAGAGCTTTCGGCAAATTTTACATTGCTGATGAAAACTGTACCGGTTGTACCATCTGTGCCAGAGCATGTCCGGTGCAGACCATTAAAATGAAGCAAAAAAAGCCCTGGTGGGATACTTCCTGTGAGGACTGCAATCGATGTATCAACATCTGTCCGGAAAAAGCAATCCAGGTTTCAGTCCCATTATTCATTTTGCAGATGGTAATAAATATAGGGCTTACGGTGTTAGCCATATGGGCTATTGTGATTTATATCCCTGGGTTGATTCACCTGTGCAAAGCGGCACTTGTCAGTATTGAAGTCGTTTTAATCATCATGGCAACGGTGTTCCTGCTATGGGTGAGCTTTGTACCTATAGATGGGTTCTTTGGTTTGTTGTTGAAGAACCCTGCACTCAGGCGATTTTTCTGCAAAAGCTACACAAAGAAATTCCGGCGTTATACAGCTAAAGGATTTAAACCTCTGGATAATTGATTCTGAACTATATGGATCCAAAGATGCCTGGTTTGGTCTGTGAAAGATGAGATCCGGATCAGACTCAGGAGAAACCATGGCAAACATGTACCTGCACAGGCGGCTGGCATTATGAAAAACTAGAAGTAATAATCAGGTCTCTTATTTCAGATAGCTCAAAATACTACATTGCATGATATGCCTGAATTTTTGCAGGCATAGGCAATCTGCCGACCGATGTTATTAAAGAAATCGTCAGCAAGTTTCTGTTCCATTCCATACTTCCTGTAAATCCAGTCAGCATAGTGATAATTCATCCGATCGACAATAATATAGTCGACCTTCCCGGCAAGTGACTCCACAAGAAGTTCAGCTCCCGGAAGTGCTGGTGCAATCATGGCATAAGTTCTGATGCCTGACCGATGTAATTCATCGAGTGTATCCAGCCGCTCTTTTATTGACGGGGCATGTGGTTCAAATAACTTACGGATATCATCATCGGCAGTGGTCACAGATAGTCCGGCTTCAGGATTTTTTGCTTTTCTGATGATGTCAATATCCCTGAGCACCAGGGGAGAGCGTGTCTGAATTACAATAGGCCAGTCGTTTTCAGCCAGTATTTCAAGGCAACCCCTTGTAAGCTTATATTCAGACTCGAGTGGCTGATATGGATCACATAATCCGCTGATCCATACTTTAGCACGTTTTTTTTTCCTTACCTCCACCTGCAACAGGTCAACCGCATTGGTTTTTATATCGACGAACTGCCCCCATGGCTCCGTGTGACCGGTGAACTTCTTGATAAAGCGGGCATAACAGTATTGGCATGAATGCTGACACCCGACATAAGGATTAATGACATAATCATAAATCTTTGATGCAGAAAGAATGCTCTTTGAATGTACTTCTTTAACAATCATACTGAATAAAAAAACCGGTTCTGAATACAGAACCGGCTTTTGGATTGCTGTTTTTAAATATGTGCGAGGTAGTCTGTTGAACAGAATCCCTCTGTTCCATCGGCTGCCTTAATATAAAACCAGCCATTGTACATCTTCTTGATAAGTTGCACCTGTGAGTTATGTGCTGCTTTC
>CAZGDJ010000017.1:0-19218 GCA_964524635.1 uncultured Rikenella sp.
GTATGTTGGATATGGTTGTTTTTCTGAGAAGGGGAGAGACGGTGGCCGGGAATAGGAAATATGCCGGATGTCAGGTTCCGTCTCTCCTTTTGAATGTTAAAGTTTATTTGCGTTCAAATTCAATGTCTTCACCGTCGTCTTCCGTGTCACTGTCATTGTTCATATCACGGACAAGCCAGAGGTAATCCTCATCGGCCTCATACTCACCTTCATATGATTCTTCCAGGTATTGGATGTAAGTATTGTATGTTGCAGATCCTTTCGGGAACCATTCAACAGAACTGGTGCAATGATCTTCGTTGTCTTTAAGGCATTCACCCACTGCATTCAGGTTGAAGGTCATCTTATTACCATTGACTTCCAATTCGCCTTTCAATCCGAGTATGGTTGCTATCTGGCTTGAGTTGTCACGTTGCATTACATAAGTCTCCCTGTAAGTATTTTCTGTAAGTGTCAGTGTCCGCGTTGTGTTGTATACGAAATCACCTGCATAGACCACATCCTTGTATTGCCAGGTGCCTGCATAAAGGGGATCACTTTTAAACCAGTCACATTTTGTCATAATGATTGATAAAATAATGATTATCAACAGACTGGAATTTCGGTTGAAGATATTTGCTATTTTCATGGATTAGTTTTTTGAATCATATTTTCACAAACTCAACTCTCCTGTTTGAAGCCTTGCCTTCCGATGTATTGTTTGGACCTAGAGGTTTGCTTTCGCCCCATCCTTTGCTTGACAGTCGTGAAGAATCAATACCCATCTTCACGAGCTGATCAACGACGGCCTGTGAGCGTTTCTCTGATAAAGTCTGGTTGAGGGCATTCTCACCATCGCTGTCAGTATGGCCTTCAACACTCAGTTTCAGCTCCGGGTGCTCATTCATTAAGGCGAGGATAGAGTTAATAACACCCATTGATTCCGGTTTGATGGTTGATTTGTTTGTATCAAAGCGAATCCCGTTGGCAATGATTTTTCCATCCTGCATGAGTTTATCATACAGTTTTACTCCTCCTTCGGCAATCCTGACGTTTTTTATAAGCCTGTTTATACCCTGTATCCCAGCGGTATTGAATCCACCGGCGCTTAAGGTGACACCGGACGGGTTAATGGTCAGATTGGGGATATTCATTACACGGGCTTCATCATAATATATTTTCATTGCCCGCTTATTGAATGATATTGCAACGTGCCTCCAGTAGCTCCGGTCAGTGTTAAAATCATCTTCTTCCCCCGGGTACATGCCCTCGCCAATCTGGTAAATATTTACTGAATTGGCCTGGAGTTTGATTACCCTGAAATCTATGTCCTCCTGGTTCTTGGTATCGTACAGTTCCAGAAAGTACTGGCAGTACTCATCCTTTTCAAACCATATGTCGAACTCGATTGTAAAAATATCCGGAAGGTAGTCTTTGTCAGGATTCTCAATGAATGGCACGATCCAGGTATCATCATCTTTGAAGTACATTACATTATCTTCTCCGAAGGATGCATTTTCAACGCTGCCCCCTTCCGAGAGATCCCATCGTGAGGGGAACTCACCGTTCTGCTCTCCTTCCTGGTTGTCTTCAAAGATGATCCTGTCACCCGGAACAAAGTCATACTTGTTCCATTTAAGGGTTGCCTGTGTCTGTTGATCTTTCTGTCCCCTGACCTCATTTGAAGGTGTCTCTGCTTCATCCTCATTCTCGGCTGTCTCTTCCGCAGATTCATCAACGTTCTTCTTACCTTTGTCCTTCTTTTTAAAAATGCCTTTCACTCCATCTTCGATCTTATCAAAACCTGCACTTATTGCGTCGTCAGCGGCGTTATTGGCACGGCTGTCAGTTTCATCTACTATCTTTCCTTTTACGTCTACCTTGACTTGGCACTGAAGATCAGGCGACATTAATAAAAAGGCTGCACAAAGCACTGTAATAGTCACTACTTTTTTCATAGCATTCCGATTTTCAGGAAAGTTAAAGACTTTGGATGCCATGGACCAATGGTAAATGAGTAAAGAGGGGCTTTGAATTAGTATTCAGATGTCATTCAGATTGCCATGTCTGATTTAAAGAAAAAATTATTTAACCACAGAATAACACAGATTAACACAGAGGAAGCACGGAATAATTATCAGTGTTTTACTCCGTGAAACTCTGTGTTACTACGTGGTCAAGATTCATAAAGAAAGGAATCAATTGCATTGAGGACCTGTTTCTTGAGATTGGGGGAGACAGGGATTGCAGAGCCGTCTTTCAGAAACAGATAACCGCCGTCACGTTTCATAAACCGGTCGACAGCCGCCAGGTTCACAAGGTGTGACTGGTGTGTTCGTATCAAGCCTGAGCCTGACAAAAGGGTGTCAAATTCTTTGATTGTCCGTGAGACTATTATATGCCGGCCGCCTGCCAGATAAAAATGCGTGTAGTTGCTGTCAGCCTCAGCTCTTATTATGTCACTTACCGAGACAAGTTGCAGTGAATCAGCTGTACGAAAGATTATACGTTTCATCTTCTTTTTTTCCTGCAGGTTCTCACTCAGGGCAAGAAGCTTCATCTGCTCCTCCTCATGGTTTATCACTTTGGACGCTTTTTTAACAGCATCTTTTAATTCGGTCAGGTCTACAGGTTTAAGGATATAATCAAGTGCGCTTACTTTTATGGCATCAATTGCATATTCCTGGTGTCCCGTTATAAAGATCACCCTGAAGCTGACATTACCTACTCTCTTAAGCAGGTCAAATCCCGATCCGTCAGGCAGCTCGATGTCAAGGAAAAGAAGGTCCGGGGGATTATCCATTATGGTATTGTATCCTTCATTCAGGGTTCCCACTGAAGCAAGGATTTTTATCTCAGGAAAACTGTCATTTATCAGAGCCTTAATGGTATTCCTTACTGCAATCTCATCATCTATTATTATAACAGTCATTTCATATCTATGTTTGAGTAATGCCATTCATGCATATATTTTTCTGTACGGCAGCATCATTACTACCTTAGTCCCAGCTGCAACGTCGGCATCATAAAGGTCACTGATATTGTAGCTGATGTTTTTTTCCTTCATAGTCCTGCGAAAGTGTGCAAGGCGCTTTTCCGTAAGCCCGGTTGAGACGGATTGTTTCTTCATTATCCCTTCCGGTGCAGAGGCAGCTTGTCGCCTGCCGACACCATTATCTGTCACCTCGAGCATTATAAGGCCGTCTTTAAGAGTGTAACAGATGCTTATCTTCCCCTTTTCTCCTGACGGGAGGAGCCCGTGCTCAATAGAGTTCTCAACGCATGGTTGTGCCAGCATCGGAGGCACAGAGACATTTTCCGGATCTATAGTTTCTTGCACGGCGATTTCATAATCAAATCCTGTCTCAAACCTTAGTTGCTGAACATCAAGATACAGTTTCAATGTTTCAATTTCCTTATTGAGTGAGATGAATTCTTCACGTGAGTTTTCAAGAATATTGCGCATCAGTCGTGCAATTTTTGTCAGAAAGGTATTTGCCTTCTGTGACTTCCCGGAAAGTATGAAATCCTGTACAGCACATAAAGAGTTAAAGATGAAATGTGGATTCATCTGAGCTCTGAGCAGGCGCTGTTCAAGGTCTATGTGTGCATAGCGGGCCCTTAACTGGTTATGACGGATGATAAGCAGGGAAAAGAGGGCAACAATGGCAAGCAGAATCAGGAGACCTTTAAGATAAAGGCTTTGCTGTTTTATTTTATTGTCGCTGACCATTCGTTCCTGCATCTGTGCATATTCTGCAGCTTTCTGCTTCTTGTCAAAGTCATATTGTATTTCCATCCGGGTTATCTGCGTAAGAAATTCATCATTGCTGATACTGTCCTTAAGCTGCATATGCTCTTTCAGATATTTGTATGCCAGGTTCTCACGGTCTGATCTGGCGTAGATCTCACTCAGCAACAGTGAGGCGCTTGAAACAATGAGCGGCACCTCTTTCTCTTTGGCAAGAGAATAGGCTTTAAGACAATTATCGGCCGCAAGGCGGTAGTTTCCCTTCATCAACTGGATTTTTCCAATTGTTACATAATACTCCGGAGGAATGATCAGTTCGTGTGAAGATGAGATTTCAAATGCTTTTCTGATATACCAAAATGCTGAATCGGTTTGCCTGAGGTTCAGAAATGTCGAAGCTATCACATAACATGCATTTGCCTCACCCGAAGGAATACTCATTTCCCTGTTTAGCCGCAGGCTCATCCGATGATAGACCATGGCACTGTCATGTAAATTTATAGAGGTAAAAATCTGTGCAATGTTGTTACACATCTTGCTCATCTCCCAGAGATCTCCTCTTTTTTCAGAGAGAGTGAAATGTTTCTTCGTGTATTCAAGGGCTTTGTCAAAATCTTTCTGATAAAAGTATGCAAGGCCGATACTGCCATAAGCAATAGAAATACCTGCCAAATCATTTTTCAACTCCCAAAGACGCAGGGCTTCAAAATACTTATCAATGGCCTGACTGTTGAGAGCCATTTCCTTATACAAGTTACCCAGGTCATTAAGAGCATTGGCAAGAGGAAGAGTATCTTTCACCTCTCTTGCCGTGGCAATAGCTTTTTCAATATGAACCCTGGCCTTGTCAAGATCACGCTGTTGGCGGGCGAGGTAGGAGAGCACATTAAGACTGTTTATCATCCCCCGGGAGTCACCCGCTTCTTCGAAATATTTCAGTGCCAGGGTGGCATATTTCTCTGATTCATCCAGTGAGCTTTTAAAGCTGTAGACATATGCAAGTCCATAACAAGCCCTGGCAATCCCGTTAACATTGCCTGTCTCCTCATAAATATCAAGAGCCTGCTTGTTATAGAAATATGCACTGTCACCTTTATTATATTTTGCCAGATATGCCATACCAAGTGCCAGTGAGGCATCTGCCAGACCCTGGCTGTAACCCGTTTTACGTGACAGTCTCAGTGACTGATGCGCCATATATATTGTAACATCAGGGTTACGCCTGGCTTCAAAATATGCTTTTCGGGATTGTTCATTTATCATTGAAGTGTCCGGCGTTTCCTGAAACAGAAAACTGGTTTCTGTATTATTCAGAAACAATAATGTAAGCATAACAAACGGGGCAGTTAGTACAGTCATACCGGCAGAAACTGTAATGTACTAAAGAACCAATTTAGGAAAAAAAGGTGATCAGGTCAAATAAAACCGCTCATAAAGAAATGATCTCCATTTTAAGATTTATGGTGTCAATCTGGAGCAGGCGTCCTGAAAGAATATCACTTGCACCTATTATTATTTTGATCACCTCACATGCCTGTATTGAGCCAATTATACCAGGCAATGGCCCGATTACTCCTGGCGGATCGGATGTTTTTTCTTCAGATGCATGCATCTCCTCAGGAAAAAGGTCACGATAGGAGGGTCCGCGTTTAAAATTAAAGACTGAGACCTGTCCCATGAACTGGTAGACAGCACCGTATACCATTGTTTTTCCTGCTTTCATTGTAGCATCACTGATAACGTATCTTGTCTCAAAATTATCACTGCAGTCAACAACAATATCATAATTAACCAGCAGTGAATCAATGTTTTCTTTTGTCAACCGTAAAGGGTATGAATTTACCGTAACAAAAGGATTAATGACTGAGATTCTTTTAGCTGCTACTGTCGTTTTTTCTTTCCCGATATCTTCAGTTGTATAAAGTATTTGCCTCTGCAGGTTACTGAGATCTACAATATCAGGGTCAGCAATGCCGATAGTGCCAACTCCGGCTGCAGCCAGATAATACAGAACAGGTGATCCCAATCCGCCGGCTCCGATAACCAGCACCCTTGCCTGACCAAGCTTCCTTTGTCCTTCTTCTCCTATTGAAGGAATTACTATCTGACGCAGATATCTGGTTTTAGTATCATCATTACTCTCCGTCATGCTGGTGGCAAATGCTTCAGCAGATAAAAGTAGGAAAAAAGCGCCAATATTTGCGGTATGGTTTTTGTGACAATAATACGTTACTAACACTAACTGAATCATGAAAACGATGATGACAAGTCTGATAATAATTACATTATCAGGTATTTCCGGAATTATGACATCGTGCGAGAAAAAATCTGAGCCTTTACCGGGTAATCCGGTTCCGATAGAACTCAACCTTAAGCAGCAAGAGGTAGTTGCATCAGCCAATGAGTTTGCTTTTGACCTCTTTCTGCCAGTCATTTCTGAAGCGAAGGGACAGGAGAACATAATGATATCTCCCTTCAGTATAACAAGCGCCCTCTCCATGACACTCAATGGTGCTGCCGGTGAGACCTTTGATGACATGAAATCAGCACTTCGGTATGGTGATAAGACTATTGAAGAGATAAATGAGACATATCTGAAGCTGATGACAGACATGATATCAGTAGACCCGCGTGTTACAATGGAGATAGCCAACTCTGTTTGGGTGGAAAAAAAACTGACTGTGAAACCTGATTTCATGTCCGCCCTTGAGACATGGTATAAAGCTCAGTCAAGGAGTTTTGATGCAACTGACCCGGGTGCCGTCAAAGAAGTTAATGACTGGATTGCAGATAAGACTCATGATAAGATTCAGAATATGCTTGAATCTATGGAGCCCAATCTTGCAATGCTCCTTATCAATGCAGTATATTTTAAAGGAAAATGGAGAAACCAGTTTGATAAGGAGGACACTGAGACGTTACCATTCTATGTGACACCTGACTCTCCTGTAGAGGTTCCGATAATGAATCAGAAAGAGAACCTTGGAGTAATTCATACAGCCAGCTCCATACTGGTTGAGATACCTTACGGTCAGGGCAACTATTCAATGGTTGTTATGCTGCCCAACGAGGGGGTGACCATTTCAGAAGCTGCCTCCCTTATCACTCCGGAAAACTGGGATACATGGATGGTAAACCTTGGGGTAAGTGTTAAGGAAACAGACCTCAGCCTGCCCCGGTTTAAATATGAATACAAGAGGAAGTTGAATGATGATCTTATTAATCTTGGAATGGGAGCTGCTTTTGATGCCGGGCTTGCTGACTTCAGTAAAATAAGTGATCAGGACCTCTTTATCTCATTCGTCCTTCACCAGACATTTATTGAGACAAACGAGGAAGGAACAGAAGCTGCTGCAGCAACCATAGTAGGTATGGATTTAACAAGTATGCCGCCGGATGTGACAGTTGTAAACGTGAACCGTCCATTCCTTTATTTCATAAGAGAAACGACAACAGGAACAATTGTATTCATGGGTCAGGTATATGACCCAAGATAATTGAGAGTTACGAATTGCGAATTACGAATAGAAATGCGCCCTGAATCCGTTTGGTTCCGGATAATTCAGGGTGCATTCTTTATTCAGTTTATCTTACTTCCGGTCAGGAAGTCAGATTCTTACATTTGTGGAGGAACAGCATTTTCAGTGTCAGGATGGAAATGTCTGGTGGTAAGCGAATGCTTCTGCATGTCTTCCTGAACCTTCTGGATATCCTTGATCATTTTTTCTCCGTCTTTTGGATCGAAGTCATTGGATATAATACGATTAGCAAAATCTATTGCTTTGTCAAACTGCTCGGTATAAAAATAGGCAACCGCAATGTTGTAGTAAGCTCCGTAGCGAAGTTTCTTCTGATCCTTTGCTTCAGGATCTTTGTATTTTTCAACGAGACCATTGAAATAGTCTATTGCAGGCCTCATCCTGTCATTTATATCAGCAGGAATAGCATCATTGGAAATTGATTCCAGGGCTGTTTTCAGCGTTGAGATGGCTTCACCGTAAGCAGTAAACTCAGGACTTTTTTTGGTGCCAAGTGCCCAAAGCAACTCCCTGTCTGTAAAAGTCTTATAGCCAAAGTCGTAATTAAGACTTTTATTCAGCGATGATAAAGCCTCGTCAATGTTCTGTTTGATAAGACCTGTTTTAATCTCAAGTTTGTTGTTGCTATAAAAATTTGATGCATCGGCAGGCTTGGAATACTCAGATGTTGAATAAACTTTCTTCGTTGATCTTCCTGCCAGTCCGTACATTGCCAATGAAGCTCCTGCTTTATCGGTTACAATGGCATCAGCTTCAAAAGAATAAATCACATCAACCTTATAGTAGTATGAACGTCCTGTTTCCTTTCCCTCTTTGTCTTTATGAACCTCAACTCGTTCTTTAACCTCTGTTGATTCTATGATAAGATCATTAAGATGTACGGAGACTCTGAAATGTGAAGGTCCGTCAACCTTCTTACGTCCTTCAATATTGATCATATTATTGGCACTTTCATTTGAATAGAGATCCAGTGCAACAGTTTTTTCAACTGCCACTGAATAGGTCATGAATGAATTGTCCATAAGCCGGGATGGCAAGTGGCGGTAGGTGTGGTTAAACCATTCCTTGTCCAGGTCAGTTCGCTGAGCCATGAGCATTATTGGCATCATTGCTGCAAGAAGTAACGTAATTTTTCTCATGCTTTGTTTTTGATTTTATTAAAGATGTTGTTTGGTTGTATATTAACTAATTTTTTAATGGCCACAAAAGTAGTTTTATTTATTTTATTACTAAAGGATTGGAATAGTATTAGTCAAAAATTGGATATTCTTTGTCAAACATTCTAGTCAAAATAAACAGTTCCCTCATAAAGTTGTTTGTGAACGAGCTCAAATAATTCCTGTGTATTGCGTTTCACTGACAATTCCGGAAGGGCCGCAAAATCAAAGAACCCTGCATCTGTTGTTTCATCGCTGTCACTCAGGCTGCCTCCGATAAGATCGCAAAGTATCACCATTTTATAATAATGAAACTCAAGTGGAGGGAAGTTATGCAGGTCAGTATCAACAACTGCCAGAAGACGATTGGCTTTTACTTTCAGCCCGGTTTCCTCAATGACCTCTTTCTCTGCAACCTGTGAAGGGGAGTAGTTGATATCTGCAAATCCTCCAGGCATGGAAAAACAACCATCAGAGCGTTCACGTGCGAGAAGGATCCTGCCTTCCTTTATGACCACAGCTCTTATATCCACTTTTGGTGTCTGAAAACCATTTTCGAATGTGAAAAGCTCTCTGACCTGATCTATTTTAGCTCCTGACAGCATAGCAGCGAGTCTCACGCTTAGTTCTCTCAGCTCATCATACCGCTGACGGTCAAAACTGTTTTCAGCGTAATGCAGCCCGGCTTGCGCAAGTGACTGCATCCGACGCGCAATTTTCAATATCTCTTTCTCCAAGCCTCAAATAATTGATGACCAATATTAACATTATTTTCGGGAAAATCCTTTTCTTTACTTAATTGCGACTGTTCTTTTATGCCTGGTATATCGGTCACTTATATGGATCTTCTTGTTGGTGTCGTGCTGGCAACAATAATGTTCGGCATAGGGCTCTCTATAAACCTGAAAGATCTTAATGAGGTATATCGTTCACCCAGGGTTTTCTTTTTCGGGCTTTTTGCCCAGATGATCCTCCTGCCGGTTATAGCATTCCTTATCACTTTCTTTACAGATCTGCCTCCTGTAATAAAAGTAGGATTCATCATTCTGGCAGCGTCGCCGGGAGGTACAACATCGGGCTTTATATCAGTGCTTTTCAGAGCGAATGTCGCTTTATCTGTAGCCCTTACGACCATCAACAGCATTCTGACGCTATTTACAATACCACTTCTGGTTAATCTTGCGCTCACAGTTTACATAGGAAAACACTCAGTCTATGAACTCCCATTTCTTGAGTCTCTTTTACAGATCTTCTTTGTGACACTGTTACCCGCTGCCGCAGGAGTTTTCGTACGATATAAATGGAACATAATTGCTGAAAAAATCCAAAAACCAGTAAGGACAGCAATGATTATTCTTTTTGCGGGAGTATATTCTGCCATCTTTCTGGTAGATGAATCTGGCGGCGGGTCAGGTATTAGCATCAGGGAGGCATTGCATATCTTTCCATACTCCCTGGCAGTAAATATTGCCGGATTTATTGCAGGCATTATTACGGGCTATTTCGCTAAAGCTGGCATCAAATCGTCATTCACTGTCGGAGTGGAGGTTGCAGTGCAAAACACTACCCTGGCAATTCTTGTTGCAGGTACCCTGATCCAGAGTAATGATATGATAAAACCCGCCCTCGTCTACGCCATGTTCTCATTCTGGACTGCTTTGCTATATGGTGTTATTGTGAAGAAATTTCGCAGACTCAAAGTCTTTGGTGAGTTCAGAAAAACGGAAGAGTGACCTTTAATATCCTTAGTTTAACAATGCTCTTTCATTTATGTCTTTTAAATTTCCCCTTTATAATTTTAACTTTAGCCTTTATCATTTTAGAATCTCCATCCTATCCTTAAATCAGCAGAGTAGAAATTATAAGAGTCAAAGTACATATGTGCATTCAGGCTGAGAGATATATTGAGACCGAATTTGGCAGCCATATTTACGCCAACGGGGATCTGCGCAAAAGCAGTTTCATAGTCTGTTCCGATCAGCAGACCCGTGAAAGGAGTCACCCATGATGCTGATCTTTTTGAAATGAAATGAACCCTGGCTCCTGAGGCCAGATAAATCCTGTCACTAAAATTTGATCCTAAGGACATCTCTCCTTCAATCTGCGGAGTGAAAAAATAGCCCAGTGTAGTAATAATATTCCCGTTCTCTTGATCCAGATCCAGTTCCAGCCCCAGGCTGACAACAAATGGTTTCAGGGCTCTCGGGCTGTTGTTGCCTATTTTGCTGATGTCGTTTGCAATCTGCTTCAGTGATCCTTTTATATCATCCCCGTCAATTGTGATTGATGTCTTCTTTTGTCCTGTCACAAGAAGCGGGAACAATGTGATTATGAGAATTGCGATTGTTTTTTTCATGCCTGTTGATTTAAAAGCAGTAACACATAATTATTGCATACAACATTTCAAGAATGTTCTGTACTGACTATATGAATTTACATTTATTCCACAAAAATTTCATCAGCAAATAACCATGCATTACTGCCGTCTCCTTCATGCCATGGCGGACATACGCCCAGACTCCTGGCATAAATCTTTATATACCTGGCTTTGGTTCCTGGTGTTGCAACGAAATATCTCTCCCTTTTCTGATCGGCAGGATCGGTTTCTGTGATAATTTTTGAAAATGTGGTAAACACTTCACCATCAGTTGAGGCAGAGAACTCAACCCACTGAGGGAGGAATATCCAGCTTCCGGGGTTGGAAAGAAATCCTGCAGAAACCGAGTGACAGTCTGTCTCTTTGCCAAGGTCAATTACAATATCCATGTCATTTCCTTCAAAACCCTGCCAGCATCCGTCATCATGAGCCAGTGACCCTGATATGCAATTTACCAGGGCCATAGGTCCGTCAGATCTGTACTTTGCGCTGTATGGCTGATTGTATGTTACAGGTTTGCCGGTTGCCAGATTGATATTTATTTCTTTTGAAATGACCTTACCCATCATCTTTCCCTGCCTAAAGATTACAGCATTGACTACTGCAGAGCTGTCAAGGGTGAAAGGCTCTGTATAAAGAGCTGAAACAGGTCCTGGCTCAGTGCCGTCAGTTGTATATCTTATTTCAGGGTCAGCCTGTTCACTGTTAAGCTCAATCAATATTTTCCCCGCCTTTGTTTCAGATGAGACTGATATATCAACTCTGTAGGTGCCTTTTGAGTAATTGATATCCATGGTGTCAAATCTTTCTGTCAGTGTTATGAGCCTGTTGCTGAAGTCCGCCCAGTTACGTTTTTCTTTGGGAGACCAGAGCACTTCAGAAAGAGCGGTCATGCGTGGCAGTACCATGTATTCGGCGTGTCTTCCGTTAGGTATCATCTCAGTCCACAGGTTTGCCTGGGCACCCATAATAAACCTGCTTTCCTCTGTTGTGAGTTCATCAGGCACAGGTTCAAAGAGATAGACTTTCTTCAGGGTAGTGTAGCCTCCAAAAGCCGGAGGTTCTGTTGACTGGTCCCCCTGGTAATAGTCAAAATAGCAATGTGACACAGGCGACATCACAACATTGTGACCTGCCCTGGCGGCTTCAATGCCTCCTTCGAAACCACGCCATGACTGGACAGCTGCGCCCGGTGCCAGTTCTCCTTCAAGAATCTCATCCCAGCCTAAAAGCTTACGGCCTTTTGCGCTGATGAACCTTTCAACACGCTTAATAAAATAACTTTGCAGCTCTGCTTCGTTCTTCAGCCCTTCTTTTCTAATCCTTTCCTGGCATTTCCTGCATGTCTTCCACTCCTTCTTATTTGCTTCATCTCCGCCTATATGAATATATTCTGACGGGAAGAGTTCCATCACCTCGGTGAGTATATCTTCAATAAAGCTGAAAGTCTCATCCCTGCCGGCACAATAAATATCAGTTATAGGCCACACCCCGCCTGTGGGGACAGTAAAAGGACCACCGGTACAGGAGTATTCAGGATAAGCTGCCAGTGCTGCCCCGACATGTGCCGGCATCTCTATTTCCGGAACAACGGTAATATAACGTTCTGCCGCGTATGCAACAACTTCTTTTATCTGTTCCTGGGTATAGAAGCCTCCGTAGGTAGCCTCCTCGCCCGGGTGCTGCGGCTGACGTTCGTTCCATGGCTGGTCTTCATGATCAGCGCGCCACGCCCCGACCTCTGTCAGCAATGGATATTTCTTTATCTCGATACGCCATCCCTGGTCGTCAGTGAGGTGCCAGTGAAAGACATTCATCTTATGCATGGCTATGAGATCAATATAATGTTTAACGAATTCAACGTCAAAGAAATGCCTGCTGACGTCAAGGTGCATCCCTCTCCAGGAAAACCCTGGATAGTCATTGATGCTTACACAGGGTATTGTCCAATTGACACCTTTCACAACTGTATCTTCTTCTATTGAAGGCGGGAGTAATTGCCTTATGGTCTGAATACCGCGGAAAAGGCCGACTGCATTGCCTGCTGTCAGAGTGACTTTTTTTCTTTCAACATCCAGCTGGTATTCCTCGGGCTTCCATGCTCTTGTCGTGTCAACAGAAAGAATGATATCACCTTCTGAATCGATAACAGGTATTTCAAATCCTGTGGCAGGGCGGATCACAGATGCCAGAGATATAGCAACCCGTTCAGCATTTTCACCTGCGAAGCTTATGACCGTTGATTCACTAATGACAAAGTTGCCTTTCCCGTTTTCGGTTACGACAGGTTGCGGAATCAGATTTGTTTCATTTACGGATTTTGTTTTGCATGCCGATGTCAGAATCAGCGCTGCACATGAGCAAATCAGCAAGGAGTATTTCATTTTTTCATTTAATTATTTCGATATCAAATATTTCATGCCTGTCAAACTGAAGCCAGTATTTTATTGAATTCTGTCTTACAAGCTCCCAGTAAACATCGCTGTCAAGGCCATGAACAAAATTAATTTCCTTCAATTCTGATGACACTTTTTCGGCCAGATCCTTGTTGAGACTTATTCTGATGGTTGTTTCCTTGTAGGTGAAATCAGCTGCTGCAAATGCCGGGGTAGCTGAGCTTACAGTAAGCAGGCCGTGGCCCGGGGTGGCCCCTGTGCTAACCTGGACTCCATCATTCATGCAGCTAAGCGGAGGTGTACTGCCTGCATGAGAAACGACCGACATTTCGTCAACGCCTGCATTGAAATACTCTCTTGCCCTGATACCCATCTTCACACCTATAATTGCAAATACACCCAGGTGACGATGAAGCTCGTTGGCTATGACACCCGAGGCCCATTCATCCTCTCCGTATTTTCCCCGTATTCCGGTGACATAAGGCTGGATATCTTTCATATAGAAAGCAGTGTCAGCAGGGAGACTCTTTATTGCCTGCATCTTCTGAACAGTCTCTCCCTTAAGCATTTTAATTGCCGATTTTCTTAATCCGGCTATATCTGCCGGAGAATAGAACTTATTTTTCTGATCGCTGTCTGTTGTTTTAAATAACGCCGGGAAATGAAGCAGTAACGGAACCATCTCGTCAAAAGCGGTGAAGACAAAAGGATGTGAGGCTCTTTCTTTTATTATTGACATAATCATCAAAGCATCCGGAGAATCCAGGTCACCAATTTCAGAGAGAAGGGCTTCATTATAAAAACCTTCTCCGTCAGACCCTGTAACTATTACAGGCAACTCACAGGTGAGAACCTTATCCGCCTCTGCAGGTGCGACTCTATAATTCAGGCCATCCTTGCCAGGAAGTCCGCTATTGCTCCATATAATCTGTCTGACTTTCTTTGTAAACGATGGCGAATCCTCAAGCGCGTCAGCGACAATCTTCAAAGAGCCAAGTGCAATAAAAATCACAGGTGTGCTTTCTTCCCCTAGAATATTCTCAATGAGCGCTGCTGCTTCGTCCCCCTTAGCAACCGGGAGTCCCTCATGCCATAGTGCATCCAACAGGGAGCGGATATTTGAATAAGCCACATCTGCATTATTAAACCCGCCTGAGGCGGTGACCGCAAGTACCCGGACATCCGGAGATGCCAGCAGCATGCATATAGCCTTCTGATCATCAAGGCCTCCGTCGGTATCAATTATCACATAATGACGTGGTTTCCAGGGATGGGCCGATGAGGAGACGAGGATCAGCAGAAACACTATAGTCGAGAAAATTTTTTTCACTTTTTTCTTTTCCCCAAATGTAACAATTAAACCGTTTCCGGTAATTGTGCTTGATAGTACCTGCCCAAGAGCATCCATGTTGACCAATGCGGTAATGTGTTTTTTTAATATCTTGACATCTTTAAACTTCAACTCAGGTGAAGAGACCTTTTCTGTTAATATTCATACCCGGACTTATTGCAGGTGCGTTAGCAATCATAGCTTTTAATCGTGCAGTGGAAGCCACATCCACAGACAGTTATTGTGCATCATGTCACGTTCATCCACAGGCAACAACTTCCTGGAAACAGGGTATACATTATGCTACTGAGTCAGGAGATCACACTAAATGTACTGAATGCCACCTGCCTCCCAAAGGAGAAGGTTATTTAGTTGAAAAAACAAAAACCGGGCTAAGGGATCTCTGGAGTTACTGGACCAAAGACTCGACAGAGTTTGACTGGGAGATGGCGTCAACTCTTGAAAGAGCTTCAAAGCATGTTTACAACATAACCTGTACCGGTTGCCATGAGAACCTTTTCCCTGCTACCCTTACAAAGGAAGGATCTGAAGCCCATTTGTATTATAACCTGATGACTGAAAAGGGAGAAGATCTTCAGTGTATAAGCTGTCATCTTAATTCAGGCCACTACATTAAAGATTATACGCATGGCAGCAATAAAGGTTTCGGTTTTGACAAAATATCACCTGACACTCTTTTTTCTGCTCCGGCATCTGTTACTTCTTTTGAGTCTTTCACGGAACAGGTTCCCGGTTCAGGTATCTCTTTCCGGATGATAGCAATTCCAGGAGGCACTTTCATGATGGGAAGCCCTGATAATGAACCATTACGTGACTCTGATGAACCTCAACGTGAGATCATTGTTGATTCTTTCTTTATTGCAGAGATAGAGGTAACCTGGAATGAGTACATGGAATTCTACCGTCAGACAGCGGCAGAGGGAAGATCTACGGATACAGAGGGACTGCGAACGGGAAAGAACAAGGTTGATGCAATAACCGGGGCCACACCACCTTATGGCAAACCTGATCAGAACTGGGGGATGGGAGAAAGACCGGCCATATCAATGAGCTATCACGCTGCTGAAACATACTGCCGCTGGCTCTCTGCAGTAACAGGAAAAAACTATCGTCTGCCAACAGAAGCGGAATGGGAATATGCCTGTCGTGCTGGTACAAATACACCATATTTCTTTGGGGGAGACCCAAAACAATATGAGAAAAAAGGTTTTTTCGGTGGCAAACCTGACACCACCATAATAAATTCGTACGTTGTTTACCAGGGGAACAGTCCCTCAAAGACACAGGAGCCATCAGCAGTAAAACCTAATCCCTGGGGTTTGAAAAATATGACGGGTAACGTGGCTGAGTTTTGTTCTGACATCTATGAGGGCAGTGACGAGCATGTTATAAGAGGAGGATCATATCGTGACGGTGCTTCAGGTGTCAGAAGCGCTTCACGTGATCATACCCTCACTGCTGACTGGCTTAAGACGGATCCTCAGATGCCGAAAAGCATCTGGTGGTATTCCGATTGTTTTTATGTAGGATTTCGTGTAGTTTTAACTCCGTGAAACTTGCTGGCAAAACCTTTCAGATAAAAAACTAATCCAAAAACATAAACAAGACTATGAAAAAAACATCTCTTTCAAGAAGAAGTTTCCTGGGCAAGGCTGCGGTAGCCGGTGCGGCAGGTATAGTTGTTCCATCACTTTTAACAGCTTGTGCACCCAAAAAAGGCAGGGAAGTTGCTGTCCCGGCTTTCCTTGACAAGGCACCTGACGGGCCACTCTTAAAGGCTGGTCTGATTGGCTGCGGTGGCAGAGGTACCGGTGCGGCTTTAAATTTCCTTCATTCAGGACCCAGTCTGACAATAGCAGCCCTGGGCGACGTTTTTACCGATCGTATTGCTTCATGCCGTGAAAGGCTGGCAAAAGACGGAGTGGAAATAGCAGATGAAAAATGCTTTGTTGGTTTTGATGCATATCAGAAAGTAATTGAGTCCGGTGTCGACATCGTTCTCCTTGCAACACCACCGGCATTCCGCCCTGATCATTTTGAGGCTGCTGTTAGTGCAGGGAAGCATGTCTTCATGGAGAAACCTGTCGCAGTAGACCCTGTGGGAGCCCGTCAGATAATGGCTACAGGACTGAAAGCAAAAGGGATGGACCTTTGCGTTGTAACAGGAACACAGCGGCATCACCAGCGTGATTATGTTGCCACGTGGGCAAAGATTCAGGAGGGAATGATTGGCGACATTGTTTCGGCAAACTGCTACTGGAATCAGAATCAGCTCTGGTATCGCAACCCTGACCCCTCATGGAGCGAAATGGAGTATATGATACGTGACTGGGTTAACTGGAGCTGGCTTTCAGGTGATCATATTATTGAACAGCATGTTCATAATATTGACGTAATAAACTGGTTTACTGGAAAAAAACCCGTGTCGGCTGTTTCATTCGGTTCACGTCAGCGACGGCCAACGGGAGACCAGTATGATAACTTCAGCACTGACTTCATTTATGAAGGAGGGATTCATGTCCACAGTATGTGCCGTCAGATAAACGGATGCGAAAGCAATGTCTCAGAATGGATACAGGGCACCCTTGGTAACAGCAACTGCCAGAATACTGTCTGGGACAATGCGGGCACTGAATTATGGAAATATGATGGCTACATCACAGATGAACAGGGCAAGATGACTGACAGTCTTGCGATAAGCCCCTATGATCAGGAACATATTGATTTTGTAACAGCCGTCCGTAATGGCAAACCTATTAATGAAGCAGAAGCAATTGCTGTCTCTACCATGGCTGGTATTATGGGAAGGATGTCTGCTTATACGGGCAAGATAGTCACCTGGGATGAAGTGATGAACTCAGATCTGAAACTCGGACCTAAGGTCTATGAAATGGGACCCGTTGATGTACCAAAAACTATTCCCGTACCAGGAGAATAAAAATGAAAGGAAACACCATGAATGATAAAAGGTCGAGAAGAAGTTTTCTGACTACTGCAACAGCTACAGGCGCGACGCTATTAGCGTCGCCTTTGTTATTTGCGGAAAATACTGTCAGAAGGACCATAGTACCGGATGCTGACAAGCCTTTCAGCCTCAAATATGCACCCGGACTGGGTATGTTTAAAGGGTTATGCGGCAATGATGATCCGGTTGATAATATCAGGTTCACTTATGACCAGGGATTCAGGGCTGTATTTGATAATGGATTCCCCGGCAGAGACTTGAAACAACAGGAGCGTATTGCAAATGAGCTTCAAAGACTCGGGATGGATTTCGGACCGTATGTTCTTTATGCTGATTTCAGTGTTACCTCTTTTGTCCTTGATAAGCCTGAGGTACGTGAGATGCTGTCAGGTAAGATGAAGGAAGCAATCGAGATCGCCGACCGCACAGGCTTTAAGATGGCCCTGATGGTGCCTGGAAGATATGATGAGAGACTGCATCCTGATTATCAGAGGTCAAATGTCATCGATAACCTTAAATACTGTGCGGAGTTTGCAGAGCCGAAAGGAATAACGATTGTAATTGAGCCGCTTAACACCCTTCATGACCATCCGGGGCTTTACCTTACAGGAATGCCGGAGGCATACCAGATATGTGATGCTGTCGACAGTCCTTCAGTGAAAATAGTTGACGATATGTACCACCAACAGATCACAGAAGGAAATCTTATTCCGAATATTGAAGCATGCTGGAACAGGATAGGGGCCTTTCATGTTGGAGATAATCCGGGTCGTAATGAACCCACAACCGGTGAAATTAACTACAGAAATATTTTCAAATACCTGCGTGAGAAAGACTACAAAGGAGTAATATGTATGGAGCACGGTCGAAGCATCAGGGGTCTGGAAGGAGAGAAAAGAGTGATTGAAGCTTACAGGGAATGTGATGCTCTCTGATTGTGAATTGTAATTTGTTCTGGCACATATCATGATTATAGAAAAAGTACGTAAGGATCTGTCAGCAAATGCTGACATTAAAACACGTGAGGGTTCAATCAGATTTTTCAGAGAGAAAATAAACCCTTATGGCGTACGATCAGCCATTGTAACTGCCATTGGTAAACAGTATTGGAAAGAGCTGAAAGACAAGCCCAGGGAGTATATTTTTGAATTATGCGAAGAATTATGGAGATCAGGTTACCTTGAGGAGACATTTATTGCCTGTAATTGGTCATACAATGTACACAGGAAATATGAGCCCGGTGATTTCTCTGTTTTCGAGCGATGGGTTGAGCGATATGTAAATAACTGGGCATCATGCGATACTTTGTGTAATCACACTGTGGGGGAGTTTATACAAATGTACCCAGCGTATATAAAAGAGCTAAAAAGGTGGGCTACCTCAGATAACCGCTGGCAAAAACGTGCTTCAGCAGTATCACTGATCATCCCTGCCCGGAAGGGAAAGTTTCTTGATGATATATTTGAAATTGCTGATATTATGCTTCATGATAAGGATGATATGGTGCAAAAGGGATACGGATGGATGCTAAAAGAAGCAAGTAAGGCACATCAGATGGAGGTATTTGATTATGTCATGAAGAAAAAAGCTGTGATGCCCAGGACAGCCCTCAGGTATGCAATTGAAAAGATGCCCACTGAACTGCGAACCCGGGCAATGGCCAGGTAAAACAAAAAACTTCAGCCTTGTCAGGACTGAAGTTT
>CAZGDJ010000018.1:0-19148 GCA_964524635.1 uncultured Rikenella sp.
AAATCTACAACAGGTGTCTTGCTGCTTACCAATGACGGTGACCTGGCCGGTAAACTTACGCATCCTAAGTACGGAGCAAAGAAAGTATATCATGTCTTTCTTGATAAAGAAGTGACAAGGCATGACATGGAAGCCATTGTTCAGGGTGTTGAGCTTGATGAAGGATCCGTTGCTGCAGACGCTATATCATATCCTGAACCTGAAGATAAAACGCAGGTAGGCGTTGAAATACATTCAGGGCAGAACCGCGTTGTAAGACGGATATTTGAGAAGTTTGGATACAGTGTACGAAAGCTTGACAGGGTCTTTTTTGCTGGTTTGACGAAAAAAAATCTTCAGAGAGGCTCATGGAGGCATCTCACTGACAAAGAGGTGAGTATGCTTAAAAGAGGTATTTTCAAATAGCTTTTAATAGTATGGCACACAGGTCAGGTTTTGTAAATATCCTTGGTAATCCAAATGTTGGAAAGTCAACACTTATGAACATGCTCGTTGGTGAGCGTCTTTCTGTAATTACTGCAAAAGCGCAAACCACCCGTCACCGCATAATGGGTATATTGTCAGGTGATGATTACCAGATTGTTTATTCTGACACGCCAGGCATCCTGAATCCGAAATACAAGCTTCAGTCAGCTATGATGCGTTCAGTTGATTCAGCTCTGGATGATGCAGACCTTATCCTCTACGTGACTGATGTGGTGGAGACCGCCTCCAAGAATGAGGAGTACCTGGGACGAATCATTAAGTCCGATGTGCCTAAAATAATAGTGATCAACAAGATAGACCTGACCAACCAGGAATCACTTGAGGCTCTTGTTGAACAATGGGAGAAAGCAGCACCCGATGTTGCCGTCCTGCCTGTTTCCGCAAAGAACAGGTTTAATCTTGATCCGCTCTTCAAGATGATACTGAACCTGCTCCCTGAGGGTGAACCATATTTTCCCAAAGAGCAGCTGACAGACAGATATGAGAGGTTCTTTGTTTCTGAGATTATCAGGGGTAAGATACTTGAGACATATCAGAAAGAGATACCATATTCTGTTGAAGTTGAAGTTGAAAGCTATAAGGAAGAAAATAATCTGGTACGTATCGCTGCTATTATTTATGTTGCACGCGAAACGCAGAAGGGGATCATCATAGGACATAAGGGGGTAAAACTGAAACGGGTGGGAACAGAAGCGCGCAAAGAGATGGAGAGCTTCCTTGAAAAAAAAGTCTTTCTTGAATTATATGTGAAAGTAGCCCGCGAATGGCGGGATAGTCCGGGGATGCTTAAAAAATTCGGTTACCTTTAGAAAGTTAATTAAGATTATGAGTGGAATAGTTGCAATTGTTGGCAGGCCCAACGTGGGAAAATCAACTCTTTTCAACAGGCTGACGGAAAGCCGTGATGCCATCGTAAATGAGGAAAGCGGGGTCACACGTGACAGGCATTATGGCAGGGCTGTATGGAATGGCGTGGATTTTTCGGTTGTTGACACGGGAGGATACGTTGAAGATTCGGATGAGCTCTTTGAGGAAGAGATAAACCGTCAGGTGAGGCTTGCTATTAATGAGGCCGACGTAATACTCTTTGTGGTCAATGTTGAAGATGGCATTCATGATCTTGACACCGCCATGGCAAACGTACTGCGCAAAGTGAAGAAAAAGGTCATAACCGTGGTTAACAAGGTTGACAATAATAAACGGCTTCTGGATGCTGCCGAGTTCTATGGCCTTGGCCTGGGAGACTATTTCGCCATCAGCTCTATCAATGGCAGCGGCACCGGAGAACTACTGGATGAAGTCATCAGGCACCTGCCGGAGACTTCGGAAGAGCCTGTATATGATGTACCCAGGGTTGCTGTTGTTGGCAGACCTAATGTTGGGAAATCATCACTGGCAAATGCCCTTCTGGGGGAAGAAAGGAATATTGTGACACCTGTTGCAGGAACGACGAGGGACTCAATTCACTCGTTGTACAACAAATTCAATACATCATTTCTTCTTATTGATACTGCAGGTCTGAGAAAAAAAGCGAAGGTTGATGAGGATGTCGAATTCTATTCAGTACTGAGATCCGTGAGGGCAATTGAAGAATCAGACCTTTGTCTGCTTTTGCTTGATGCCACAAGAGGTATCGAAGCCCAGGACCTCAGCATCATGAGCATCATTCAGAAGAATAACAAAGGTATGATAGTTCTTGTCAATAAGTGGGACCTCATTGAGAAAGATAACAAAAGTACCGTAACATTTGAAGAAGCAATAAAATTCCGCACAGCACCATTTACGGATTTTCCGATACTTTTTATCTCAGCCACAGGTAAACAAAGGATACATAAAATTCTCGAACTGATAATAAAAGTAAATGAAAACAGAAGCAGAAAAGTATCTACTTCTCAGGTCAATGAGGTTATGCTTAGCATAATAAACAGCACACCTCCCCCGGCCGTAAAAGGCAAACATATTAAAATAAAATATATAACCCAGCTTCCCACGCCATATCCGTCATTTGCATTTTTCTGTAACCTTCCGCAATATATTCCGGAGCCATACAAAAGGTTTGTAGAGAACAGGCTGCGGGAGAATTTTGAGTTTACCGGTTCACCGATTAATGTTTTCTTCAGGAAAAAATGATTATTTTGGTTTGATTTTTGAGGCAATTGTTAGCAGATAAAAATGACACGTTATTCAGTAATATTGATTTTGCTTTTAACAGGGTCTTTTGCATCATGTAAAAAGATCGTGAAGCTGCCTCCTGAGCCCATGGTGGATTTCAGAAGTTTTTCAGTTTTTGACTCTATCGATCCCCTGGGCAATGCTGTTAAAGGTGGCAGGCTGAATTTCTATTTTGAGGATGGTGACGGTGATCTTGGTATGAAGGAACCTGACAGCACAGCTACTGTTATTACCAATCTCTTTCTTTCATTGTATCGCAAAACTGACGGTGAATTTGCACCGGCAAGCCCGTCCGATCCTTTATACCCCTCGTCATACCGGATACCATATATGGAAACTCCCGGTCAGAACAAGATACTCAAGGGGACCATTGCTGTTACTATGATCTATTTCTTTTATAATGACACCGACACCCTCTATTATGAATTCTGGGTCCAGGACCGCACAGGTAACCTGAGCAATGCAGACACAACCTGTACTGTTATTCTTGGTGTAAACGGAACCTGTGGCACCGAGTAATCAGAACCTGATCCCCATCACCAGGACATCATCAATCTGGTCATTATCACCCTTCCAGTCAAAGAAATAATCACTCAGCTTCTCTTTCTGTTCGGTCATCGGCAATGACTTCATTTCTTCCATCAATGTCCTGAGCCTGCTTATCTTCATCTTTTTGTTGTACGGGCCTCCAAACTGATCAGGATAACCGTCAGAAAACAGATAGATGGCATCGCCCTCTCTCAGGTGATACTCCTGGTCGTCAAAGAACTTCTCTGACGCTGACTCACCACCAACAGCGGACCGGTTTCCTCTTATATATTGTTGCTCTCCGTCAATTATAAGTACCACGGGCCTCATAGCTGAAGCAAAGACAAGATGCCTGGTTTTAGTATTAAACTCACAAACCACAATGTCCATCCCGTCATTGGCAGCTTCAACCTCCTGGTTCTGATTCAATGTGGAAAAAATACGTTTGTCAAGCTCATGAAGGATTTCTGAAGGCTTAGCTATCTTTTTCCTGGTTACAATGTCCTGGAGAAGGGCTGTGCCTATCATTGACATAAATGCACCGGGAACGCCGTGGCCAGTTGAGTCGGCACAAACAACCACAAATCTATCCTTATCAACCCAGTCAAACCAGAAGAAGTCACCACTTACAATATCTCTTGGCAGGAAGAAGACAAAGGAGTCACTAAAAATTGTCGACAGCCTGGAGACATCCGGTAAAACACTGCTTTGTATTCTTTTGGCGTATTTAATGCTTTCAGTAATATCCTGATTTTTCTGGAAGAGCTCTTCCTTCTGCTGATGTACCTCAGCTGTCCTTTTACTCAATTCACTTTCCAGATACTCACGTTGTTTTTTGCTGGCTCTTTCACGCAACAGAATAATGACATACAATATTCCAATAGCCAGTGCTATCATTGCCATAATGAACCACCATCTTCTGAACACTGGTTTCTGAATTGATATGTCAAATGATGCTTTTGTGACTTCTTTTATGTTATCCTTTGCAGAAGCTTCAACCGTAAAATGGTATTGGCCATCTCTCATGTTTTCATAGGTTTGACTTCTGCTTTCGGTCGATTTCCAGTCAAAGTTATAATTGTCAAGTTTTACCCTGTATGTTACATTCAGCGGGTCACTTAAAGAGATACCTCCATAATTTACCTGCACGGTATATGTTTTTTTGTATGGCAGACTGTAGAATTCCTTGTAAGGATACTCCACATCATTGATTTTAACAGAGATGATAACTGCCTGTGGTGGAACAGACTCAGTCTTTTCCATCTTCGGGTCATAGGCTATCACCCCTTCGGTCGTACCAATGTAAATATGACCATCAGAAGTCTCTGTAATGGCATTTGGCTGGCAGGCGCCCTTTACCCCGAAATCTCTGCTGAAAGTTCTGATAAAGCCGGCTTTCGTATCAACAATAGAAAAACCTCTTTGATGTCCCGACCATATGCGACCATCTGATGCCAGTAAAATACTGTAACAATAATCGTTGAATAGACCATCGTAAGTCATCAGATTCATTACTTCATCAGGCGTGATGCGGAATATGCCATTACCCAATGTGCCTACACAGACAATGCTGTCTTTCTTATGTAATGAGATACTCTGAATTTTGTTTCTCATGACACCTTCCATTGCCAACTCAGATGTTCTTACACCTGATTCAGCATTTATGTATTGCAGCTTATCACTTTCCAGAGCTGCAAGCACCTCACCCTTTCCGGCAGTAACAACCTGGGCAATATCATTACGGGGTAACCTGTCATCAGTAGTAAACACTCTCTTCTGGATGCCTGTTTTTTTATCCAGCAGGACTACTCCATCCATAGTAGCCAGCCATATGTTTTCATCATCAGAATCTATTCCGTTAATATTGTTCCGGCCAGGGTTCATTGAATGCCAGAACTGCCTTACAACGCCGCTTCTATTCAGAAGCCACAAACCGTTCTTTGAAGTCCCGATAAGCAAACCCCCGTCTTCCAGAGCTTTCCATGATGTAATACCTGATCCGCCTGTCTTTTTGTTAAGTTCACGATAATTGCTGAAAGTGCCAGTCGTCGGATCATAATCATATAATCCATTCCTGGTACCCATTAATACTCTCCCCTGGCTTTCACCAATATAATTTATTTCCTTGTCATTGACGGGTGAGAAGAACGAAAAAGCATTTGTTGTCACAGCAGAAAGACCCAGATTGAACAAGCCTATCCAGAGGTTACCTTCCCTGTCTTTAAATATTGTTTTTACGGCATTCTCTGACAATCCCGATTCCACATCATGGGTAACAAACGATAATACAGCTGAGTAATCATCGTTGAATTTAATCTTTACCATGCCTGCGTCAAGGGTGGCGACGAAAAGAGTGTTATCGCTATCAGCCAGTATTGATGATATCCGTGCACCTTCAAGTGAGGGAATTCCTTTTACAGAAGTTGTGGTAAAAACTCCGTTTTTTTCAGAAATGATAAATAGTCCCGAACCGTCTGTTGCACCTGCAACCCATTTTCTTCCCGGCAAACTTGCAAGGGTCTGGAACCCGATATATTCAAATTCAGGGAATGGCTTCAGATTAATTATCTCATCGTTCCTTATTTTGCAAATGTAAATGTTGTTCTCAGTCGCGACCAGCAATGAGTCTTCTCCAAGAAATGCCACATCAAAGATGTTTACTTCGGGAGTGACCATTTTTTCTATCTTGTCTGTTGCTGACGTGCCCGAAGTAAAAATTCCGTCAGTCTGGGTTATAATCCATATTTTGTCATCAGGTGTGGTCAATATCCTGCTGATTTTTTCAGCTTCAATATTTTGTCTGACAGGTTCATTTCCCTGGGACCATTTATATAGTGAACCGTCAGTATAGCCTATCCACATGGCACCAGTCTTGTCACAATCAATGGCACATGGATATCCTTTAGTAAGAGTATCCGGCAGATTTATCTCATAGAAGTCAAAACCGTCAAACCTGAACAGGCCTGTTTCCAATCCAACCCAGAGAAAACCCTCCTTATCCTGTCCCAGGGCATTCAACCATTCTCCGGGTAATCCGCTGGAAATATCAAAAGTTCTGTAACTGAATGATTGTGCATGAGAATTAAATGGCAGCAGATGGAAGATTATTATCCCTAAAGCTGCATAAAGAATGTGATTTCTTTTGTTTCTGTTCATAGCTTCTTAACTCTTACGCGCGGCTTATATACCGGCACTCCCCCGATGGGTGAGCTGAAGAACGGCAGGTTCTCGCCATACTGGTTCTGAACTGACATAACAACATTATTATTTCTTACCAGTTCCCCGGGCTTCTTATAAAATCTGAAATCAAGAGATTTGCCTATTTCCTGATCATAAATCTTCAGCCTGCCGTCAGCCCAGTTATCTTCACCAGACAGTGGCATCGACTGCCCTTTTCTTTCAACTGAGACTACTGTGAAGTCTCCGTCACTGTCCCAGTCAAAGTTCCTTTGCTGAACATAGACAGTCCCGCTGTCAATATAAGGGTAGATATGCGACACATAAGAAGGATCATTGTTATTCCACATCCTGAATGTGTACTCATAACAAAATGCGTTGGCCCCTTCTATCGGGACATTACTGTCATTTCTTTTTGAAAGCGCCAGGCGGTACAAATTGCCATCATCGCCTCCTATGCCTTCAATAATTATCTTGAAGACGTTGCTGGAAAACTTCTTATAAAATTCACCGTCTGCAGGGTTAAAGGGTCCGAATGAGTACCACTTCTCATCGAGCTTGTTATCCATTGCAAAGATCCTTGAGGCAAGCAGCGTTCCGCTCTTATAGTTGCCCTCCGGATTGAGTTTCTGGGCATCAGGGTTTGTATAGCATCCCTTTCCACCATAAATACTATAGCTCGCACGTGTGTCCCAGAAATTGTTCAATTCGTCAGTCTTGCCTCCCACTTCCGGATCATATACCCTGATATAGAAAGGCTCCTTAAAGTCTACAGGCAGCGTAAAGAAAAATGTCTGCGAAAAGTCATCATCACCCCAGGAAGTTATATGTCCTTTATTTCCGAAAACAATAAGGTAGGGTATGTTTTCATCCGGACCCGGCACTTCCTGCCCAATGATATTGCACTGAAATGCAAACAGCAGTACGGCTACCAGAATTTTAATATTTTGTACAACACTTCGCATCATAGTAAAATAATTATTTCCCTCCGTTGTCAACAATAATATCCTTGCATACACATACTTCACGAACAACATTACTTGCATCAGGAGCAGAAGTTACAATTAACTGAATATTGTATCTGCCGGGTAATGCGTATGTCTTCTTTGCCTCCATCCCTGTTGCAACTGTTTCATCACCAAAGTTCCAGTAATATTTGGCAATCTTCATGCCAGGAAGATATGTATCATTTGCGTTAAGTGATATCTGTTCTCCTGCCCTGGCCTTATCCGGCGATGAAATTACAGGTTGTTCAACATCAGTCACCTCAAGTAAATATGATGCCTGATTCATTTCAACCTGCCCGGTAACAAGATTTACAATGTCCAGACTTATGTCATATGTGCCAGGTCCGGCATAACAGTGCTGGGCTATCACGCCAACAGCTTTCTGACCATCGCCGAAATTCCATTCCCACCTTGATTTCATCGTAACTGTGTCGGCTTTCAGAGCATTCTCCTCAATAAACTCATAACAATAACTGTTTTTTTGCAGAGTGTCACAATTTGACCATCTAATAATGGTTGTTGCGAACCTGTAAATGTCATCACTGTATTTGCGACGATTAGATGAGAAATAGCCTTCCTGACCTCCGGGAATGGCATAGAAAGCAAAGTCATCGGCTTCTGAATTAATGGGGTCATCAAGCCTTACCGGCTTACTCCAGTTACCATAAATAAGCGAAGAGAAATAGATATCAAGACCTCCCAGACCGCCTTTCCGGTCCGATGCAAAATAAAGTCGCCCTGAACTGTGAAGGAAAGGGTGTATCTCAGCCGCAGAAGAATTGACATTGCTTCCCATATTAACCGGTTTACCCCACTGTCCGCCAATATTCTCACACATATAGATATCATACTTCCCCTGTCCTCCCGGCATGTCTGATGAGAAGAAGAGATATTTTCCGTCTGCTGAAACATAAGGATATGAAAGGTTATAGTCGGAATTATTGTATGCAAATGGTTTAATGTCGGACCATGTATTACCCTGCCTTGTTGCTGTGAAAAGGCCCAGTTTATTTGGCTGGTCTTTTTTTAACTTTGCTCCGGCTATCTGATTTCTGGTGAAATAGAGAGTATTGCCGTCTGATGTAATATAGGCCGGACCAATATTCACATTTTTCCCGAGGCCTGAAGTAAAGAGCCGTGGCTTTCCGGGCTTGCCTTCTGAATTGAAAGGTGCAAAGAAAAGATCATAAAGACGCACACCTTCAAAGTTCTTTTTCGTAAGAAAAGGGTTTGTTTTTTTGTTAGAGCAAAACAGTATCCCGTCCTTAAGTACTACAGGTGCAATTTCATCAGAAGCGCCTGACAGCGATGATATTGTCTGAACCTCATACGAACCTTTTGCCTGCCCTGACATAATTGAGCAATTCGCTGCAAAAAGAAAACCCATAACCAGATATATGCTTAGCTTCTTCATATTCAGAAATATCTTGGCGATGCGGCACTAACTGAATATTCAAATTCATATCTGAAAGAAACCTCGTGTGTGCCTGAGGTGTATTTGTTAAGATGTCCAAGCTGGTAATCAAATGAATACCCGATTTTTAATTGCGGTGTCACCTGCAGGTCAATGAGAGCCACAACAGCCTTCTCTGCAACTCTGTAGGAGCCTCCTAACCATATGATATCACCTATTATGAAATTGGCATTCACATCTACCTCAAAAGGTTCAGAGATTGAATATCTAAGCAAGACAGAGGGCTTGATCTTGAACGCCGGAGAAACAGTAAGTAACGCTCCGGCAGTAAAATAAGTTTTAAAAAGCTTAAAACCAGGCTTTATTAAAAACTGATCCTCCTCGTCCCTGACATAGCTTAAAAGAGAGGGCACAGCCAAACCTGCAAAAATTTTGTCTGTAAAATAGTAAAAGCCAACTCCAAAATTCGGAAGCGTGTATGAATCAGATACTGCAAACTTAGGGTCATTGGGTTCAATATCCTGCAAATTGCTATAAATAGTATTTGAAAAGTCTACCCCGGCTTTCAATCCCATTGATAGTTTTCCCGGACCCATCGGTACAGCATAAGCGTAGAAACCATAAACGCCAATATCCTTGGTAACTCCAAAAGTGTTGTATTCTGCCAGCAGACCGAGGGATACCCTCTCACGCTGGTTAATCGGGCTATGCAAAGAAAGATTATGAAACTGTGGTGCCCCGTTTATGCGAGCCCACTGTTTGCGGTATGATATGTTTGCACTTAGAGCTCCTCTGGTGCCGGTATAAGCCGGATTTATTATTAATCCGTTTGTCAGATACTGGCTTGTTATAGGTGATTGTTGCCCTATCAGACCTGATGGTATCAGGAATACAAGAGTAAAAGCTATATAAACAATACGTTTCATGCTATCTCTTGATAATAATAAATCCGCTTAAATGTACAACATAGTCAGGTATACTGATGTCAGTTGCTCCTTTGATAGTCAGCAGATAATAATAAGTCCCATCAGGCAATTCATCTCCGCTATTATCAAGGCCTTCCCACGCGTTTTCTCTTACATCGCTACTATAATCAGCCTGCCTGAAAACAACAGCTCCTCCGGTATTGATGATTACAAGTTCGTTTTTGGTATACTCAAGACCGTCTACCTTGAAGTAATCATTAATTCCATCCCCGTCAGGTGTTAAACCCTGAGGAATATGCATATCCGGCACAGTTATCATCACCTCATCAGGATCAGCCACACAGGTATTATTAGTCACTGTAAATTCAAAAATATTATCTCCGAACCCAAGCTTTCTCACTGCTGAATTGCCTGCATTGACATTATCGAAGGTTGGATCTCCGTCGCTTGATATCACCCTCCAGGAGCATGTAGCTGTACCATCAAATCCTCCCTGAAGCACAAATGCAAACTGATATGGGTTAAGCGTCAGATCAGGGCCAGCTGTTACATTCAGCGGCATTGTATCAACAGCAATTAAGACAGCCGGTGAGACTGATGTACAACAATTATTTTCGCCTGAAAAGACATTCCGTCTGAACTGCGTATTACCGCTTAACAGTAAAGGCTGATAGTCTTTTGTATTATTGGTTCCTGAGGCATCAACCCAAACCCCGGCAGCAGCATCTCTGCTTTCCCACAGATACCGGAAATTGCCGTCACCTCCGGAAGGTGTACTGCCCGTAAGGACCGCAGGGGCGGTAGTGTTGCAGACCGTCTGATCGGCAGCGATTGTATTGTTATTAATCAAGGGTAAAACCGTGATTCTGAATGTCGACTGCTCCTCACAGGTGCCTGAAAACACCGTTCTCCTGAACCATGTGGTTTCGCTTAGTTCTCCGGGTTGTAAGGTCTGGGTGACAACTGAAAGATCATTGAAATTGACATTGTCTGTTGACGACTCCCATTGGTACGTGAAAGTACCGAGGCCTCCGGCAGGTACCCCCTCAAGTCGCCCTGGTATCTGTCCAATGCTTATAGTATCATGTGAGCCCGATGCAATATTGATGGCATAATTTGTTATTGCCGGATCAACTGTTATCGCCACATTGTTGCTTATATCCGTACATGCAGAAGAATTTACAACCCTTCTGTACCAGGTGTTATTCATAAGCGATGGAACTGTATAGTCTTTTGAAGTTCCACCAGTTGAAACATTGCTAAAATCTGTTCCGTTAATACTGTATTGCCACGTGTAAGTATAATTGGTGCCATCGCCACCAGCCGGGTTAGATCCCACCAACGTTGCAGGCGCAGAGCCTTCACAAATAGTCTGATTGGCAGTTATGGTATTGCCGGTAATCTGCGGGTGACTTTTAAGATGAACCGACGTGCTTGTATCCTGGCATGTATTATTCAATCCGCTGTAAACTATGCGCTTGTAATAGTAATCTCCGGGGTTGTCATTCTGCGGGTCATAATTGATACCAGTATTAGTTCCGGCTGCCGCTGACCAGTTTGCATTATCAGGACTGCTTTTCCAGAGGTATGAGTAAGTTGAAGCTCCCCCCGTCGGACTACTTCCTGTAAGGTTGGCAAAGTTCATGTTCTGACAGATAGTCTGGTCAGCAAGAATGTTGTTTCCACCTATTGAGGGAAGAATTGTGACTTTAACTGAAGGGCTTGTATTGACGCAAGCACCAGAGTTAATAATACGATGGTAATACTGTGTTGCCGTAAGGGTCGGTGGGTCATAAGTGGATTTATGATTATCACCACCAGCAGCCATCCATGGAGATGCTCCTGTGGCACTCGTCTCCCATGTGTACAGATATATCCCTGTACCACCAACAGGAGTGTTCAGCGGATAAAGGTTATCAGGATTCTGGTTATAGCATAGAGTAGTGTCAGTTCCGATCTGGTTCATCGTAATTATCGGGTGCACTATTATCTGTACTGACATACTGTAGTCAATGATGCCTGCACCGTCATTAACTACTCTTCGGAAATAGCAGGCATTGGTCTCAGCGCTCGAAGGAGTATAGTTAATACCTGTACCTGAAACATTTGTCCAGTCAATATTATTTTCGCTTCTCTGCCACTGGTAAGTGTACGTTCCGCTTCCGCCTGCAGGCAGTGTCCCCAGTAATTCCGGAGGCACTTCGCCCTCGCAGATTGAGTCTGTAGCAGTCAGGTTAACTGACGAATAGATTTCATTGAACAGGAAGCCGTTGAGAGGGATATTAAGTCCGGCTTTGATGGTACCGGGATACCCGTCAAGAAGGCTTTCTGCACCCATATTATAACCACCTATTCCGCCTGCGACTGAAGCTGTTCCGGCAAATGCTGCTTTTGTCCATATCAGCCCGCCACCGCCACCGCCACCACAACCCTGTGTATTGTTGGTATTTCCCCCCTGGCCGCCAATGGCTCTCAGCTCAGGATTTGATGAGAAATAACGTGTGCTGACTATGACAGATCCTGCACCACCGCCGCCACCCGCTCCGCTATTTGGTGAAGTATTCAGGTTAGGCTGAGATCCGTTAGCGGATATAACTCTGCCATTGCCAGATATTGTATCAGCAAGAATAATAACTATGCCGCCACCCTGGCCTCCGTTCGATGTTGAGGGTGTGGCTCCGTATGTTGAAGCTCCTCCTCCGCCTCCTAAAAACACACCGGAACTCAGAGGAATGATTGAACTTAAACCATAACCTCCATTACCTCCACCCAACTCAATCAGCGGAGAACATCCCGGCACCTCCACATATCCGGTATTGCCAGCACCAAAATTTGATCCACCACCACCACCTGAATAATGACCATTACCTCCTCCACCTCCGGTAAGAGAAACACCCTTTCCTTTGGCAAGATCCGGATAAATACTCAATCCGCCGTTATTACTTATAGCTAATCCTTCTCCTTTATATCCTGACGCAGTAGAAAACCTGCTATAGAAGTACCACTTTATTGAATCATCAGACATCTGGCAATAACCGGAACCGGCTGAGACTATTCCACCCTTCAGGCCTTTCCCGCTGACATTGATGTTGGCATTGAGTGTCAGTTTCCCTTTGACCAGAAAAGACAGAACGCCTCCTGTCGCTGAGGTGGAGTCCCATGAAGCACATGTCAGCTCTGTATTGACAACAGCATTTCTATATGACCCGATCTTTATAAGTTGAACCTTACCTGCAACATTGTATGACTTTAACAGATTTCTTGAAAAGGTTATGACTCCTGTCCCGGTGTTGATAGATTGAATAATAGTTATTTCATAAGACCCGGGGCTTCCCACAAAGTTCTGAAAGTTACCTGGCTGACCCGGTAATCCAGTGGCGGCATTGATTATGACACCTTTCATTTGTATCACCATTGCAGTATCACCAACAGCATAATCAGGAATATTCGCAAGGGGGATTGTAACGTTATTGGAACCAACAGCAGTTACTTTTGCATATTTATTTACCTGACCCGTTAAAAGTGGAGTCTGAGCAACAACTTTATGGCTGCTTCCAAAGAAACCAGCCAGTATGATAAAAAGCAAAATCTTGGATATTTTGGACAACCGTCGCAACATCAGGGCTTAATATACTGTGCTAATTTAATATTAAAATTTGTTTAACAATGAGATTTTTTTCAACCGCTCTGCCTGTTAAGGCGTTCCACCGTATATAAAAGTGGCAGTTCAACAAAAAATGCTGTGCCCTTGCCCCTCTCAGATTCAAACCAGATATTGCCTCCTGCTGTTTCAATATAACGTTTTACTATTGAAAGGCCAAGACCCATCCCTGATGATTTTGTCGTGAAATTGGGGGTAAACATCCGTGGCTTCAGCTCATCGGGTATGCCAACCCCGTTATCTCTGAATACAATCAGAAGCTTATCAAAGGTAGCCGACACTGTCACATTTACTATCCCCTTTACTCCCGGAGGAATAGCCTGTAAAGCGTTCTTAACAAGATTTGAGAAAATTCCATTGAGGTGTTCCTTGTCAGCCATAACAACAGCCTTGCTGATATTGCCACTGTCAAGGGATATTGTTGCATCATCAGTATGCCCGAACATTTCAATGGAAGCACCCAGCTGTGTTATCACGTCAACTTCTGCAGGTTCAGCTCCTGGCAAACGCGCAAAATAAGAAAATGCAGACGCAATAGATGACAGGTTATCAATATATTCAATCTGGTTATCGGTAAATCTCTCAAGTTTTGTGGAGAAATCCGGCGCCTCATCCTTCCACCATTTTTGAAGCTGCTGCACATTCAGTTTCATAGGCGTAAGCGGGTTCTTTATCTCATGTGCTATTTGTCTTGCCATTTCACGCCATGCCATTTCACGTTCACTGCGAGCCAGCTTGCCGGCACTTTCGTCCAGCTCGTCAATCATCCTGTTGTATTGTCTCACAAGCTGTCCTACCTCATCACGGCTCTTGTAATGGATATATTCGTTTTTCTTGCCATATTCTACTGAAGCCATTGCTCTCTGAAGAAGGATCATAGGAGATGTAAGTCTTTCACTCAGGAATACTGACAGCCACATCATTAGCATCAGGAACATAAGGGTGAAGTTGATAATGGTCACAACCATGTTGGAGATTTCCCCGGTCAGGAGATTCTGCATGCTGAAATAGGGCAGGTTAATATATGCAAGTAGTTGATTATCTTTATTGTAGAAAGATACATATGCCGAAAGATACTTAAGCTCACCTATCTTTTCCTCACCAATAAATTCCTGTTTGCCCTCCACAGTCATTGCATGATATGCCCTGGGATCTATCATTGTTCCTTCAAGCTTCTCTGTAAACACTTCTGGTCTTGAAGAGGCAAGGAGACTTCCTGAAGGACTGTATAGATTTATATCTGTCATAAAGACATTGGAGAATTTCATAAGAAGCTCATTCAGCGAAAAGTAATCTGGTGTTCGCCATGCTGATGTAAGACTCTTCTCGTTTGCCAGTTTATGGTCAAGCTCAATAGATATTGAAGCGATCTTTTCCCTGAGGTTTTTTGTGTGGTTACCTTTGAACTGTGAAATCATAAGCATCACAGACATCGTAATGATAATGGAAAAAACTATTGAGAGCACTCCGGCAAATGCCAGCTGAAGTTTCCTCTTAAATGTTCCGGATGTTAAAAGTTTAATTTCACGTTTATAAAATATCAGTAAAAGAAGAAACGAAAAGATAAGGAGCGTAATAAAAAGATAAGCAAAGGTGACAATAGTGTTTATCGGAGACATTACTTCTTTTGTTATCACAAGTACTTTATCGCCGGATTTATAATACAGATGCTTATAGCCATTTGTTACTGATACCTGATATTCACCACCATCTGATTTTACAGATGGTTTAAGGTTGTCATAAGGATAATCACCTGACTGAAGTACCAGCACACCTCCAACATACTTCGCGTATGAAATATCCCTGAGTCCAAGAAAGCGCTTTGATGAGCCATTAATAAGCAATTCGGGATATCCGGCCTGGAATGTTTCAATATGGCTTATCAGCTCAATAAAAAGACCATTTGTAAGGAAGGGTGAATAATCATAAAAGAGTCTTGAAACGTAATATGCTCTTCCTGCCAGGTTATGCATAAACCAGAACCCGGTCCCCGTTATTGAATCACCTTCATTTTTAATTCTCTCATCAAAATAAAGGAAACAATTGCTGGCATAAGAGCCCTGATCAGGTATCTGTAAGGGTGAATCGTCTCTGCAAATCAGAATGTTTATATCATAATTCTCCCAGTAACCGATAAAATACCTGCTCTGAAGATATCTGTAAACCAGGTTTATATCAGTTGATGAGAAGTATTCCTTATTCATTAGTTCTCTCAGCAGAGTATCACTTTTCATCTCAGGCCACATATCAATCAGCAACGACTCTGCAACCATGTCGTTGTCATTTGCCAGTGAGACAGAAAGGACCTTCATGTTTTCAGTATCCCTGATATTGGTCTGCCGTTTGATGACCGTTGTTGAATATATTCCTGTCAGAACGGAATAAATAACAACGAATGAATACATTGGGAATGTGCTGTTCGACCATATCAGAAGTGCTGCTGCAAGCACGACAATATAAATAACAGCCCAGAAACCACAACCGGAACCTGCAAGGCAGGCCAACGGGACAATCATGAAGCCAGTTATAATTATCAATAATTTCTTCCTTATTGATAGAAACTTCATAAGCCTGAAGGCTCTTATAAACAAAATAACAGATATTGAAAGGAGGATGATAACTGCAACATACCCTACAAGGCTCATAAGATTAACATCAAGTATCTTATAAGCTTCAAAATTGAGTGTAGATCTTGTAATGACACTTCTGAAAGCAGCATCTGTGATAAGAAAGAATCCAAAGGCGGCTCCTGTAATAATCACCGGAAGGGCAAGCCTGAGTCCCCTGCTTTCTTTCCGCAGGGGTACTGATTGACCATTGCTGATGGCAATGTACAAGATCGAGGCAAGCAGGATACTCAGGAGCAGCAAATGACCCAGGGAAGGTAAAATCCATCCGGCATTTATTATAAACGGGGAAAATAGTTCTGTAGATTTGACAGAAGGGGGTACACCTGCAATTATCAGAAGAAAATATGCAAGCAGTATCATGAGCCCTCCGGTAACCTGAGCCAGCTTTCCGTTAATATTTGCTGTCATCCACCTGACAATGAGGCTCACGAAATATATCCAAAGTAAAAGGAATATAAACCAAAAGAATATTGGAACAATAATGAATGCCGTATTTGGTTTAACCCCGGGGAACAGAAGACCAAAATGAAAACTCCCCTCTACTCCTGTTACATAAAAGGAGGATTTGTTTTTTTCAAAAGTTATTTCAGTTCCTACCGGCACTTTATAATCATCCGGAAAACCTGAGTTTAGCAAGTCGTTTATGATCGGATATTGCCTGTAAACGGCAATTAATGAAACCAGATCATATCCCTGAAATCGTGAGTGTACCGGAATAAACCATCCATTGCTTAAAAAAATCGGATCGTGTGTTTCAAAGGTGTCTTCATATAGTTCAGGAAAACTTACCGAGTTATCTGACCAGTAAGCTAATCGTCCATTATAGTAAACCAGCAGAATGATATCACTAATTTTCTCAGTATTAAACGTTTCATTCTTTAAAAGATATTGGATATCATGACCACCAGCAATTTCCGCAACAATGTTGTGCAGAAGGTCTGCAGACTCGGTTTCCCTGGTCCTTAAAACCTTATCCAGCCTTGAAGTGCGGAAACGCCACTCAAGATTACTGAAATACAGGTTGTCAGTAACAATAGCCAGTATCGCGGTAGCGATGACAGCGACAAAAACTATGATAATATTTTTTCTTTTCCTTGACGCCATATCATTCATGATGATAAGGATCACCTGCCAGAACGGAAAGAGACCTGTAAAGTTGTTCTGTAAACAATAATCGTACCACCTGATGTGAAAAGGTGAGTTCTGAAAGTGATAACTGATGGTCAGCTCTGGCTTTTACTGCTGAGTGAACTCCCCAGGCACCTCCCACAATGAATATCAGACGTTTTTTTGATGATGCCATTAAATTTTGCAGAAAAGATGAAAGCTCGATGGTGTTATATGTTTTGCCGTGTTCATCAAGAATGATCACATAATCATCAGATTTAAGGTATGCCAATATCTTCTCTCCCTCTTTTTGTTTGATCTTTTCAGCCGGAAGAGATCCGGTCTTCTTTATGTCAGGCAACATTACCATTTCAAATGGAGCATACCTGACTATTCTTTTTTCAAATCCGGAGATTCCATCTCTAAGCCATGCCTCGTCAGTCTTTCCTGTCATCAAAAGAACAAGCTTCATTTTTTCGGATGGTTTTCGTTAAGTATCGCAAATATAACAATTAAGCCCTTATAAGTCATTGAGCCATGGTCGTTTTAAAAATGGTTCGGTTTTTGATCAATAATATTTACATTTGTCTTGTCCTCGGTTTAAATGAATTAATAAACAGGAAATGAAGAAGTTTTTCATACTGATGGTTTTATTGTTGCCGGTGTCAGCAATTATGTTGGCGCAGGAAGACACGAAAATACCCGCAGGAATATCAATTGCCTTCAGATCAGGTAATGCTGCCGGATTGTCAGAGTACCTGAACAGCACTGTAGAGATATCACTGTCTGATAAGGAAGACTTTTACAGCAAAAGCGTTACCGAAAGTATTCTAAAAGATTTCTTCAGCCGTTATCGTACGCGTGAGTTTACAATAAGGCACCAGGGTGCAAAAAATGATGCCCAATATGCAATTGCTAACCTTGTAACTGACAAGGGAAGCTTCAGGGTCTATTTTCTTTTAAAGAAAGTTGACGGAAAACCATTAATTCATCAGATAAGAATTGAACCAGGCAATGAGTGATAATGAGCTACAAGCTTTTATCCGCCGGGCTCTTGAAGAGGATACCGGCAGCGGTGATCATACCTCTCTGGCTTCGATTCCTGAAACTGCAACAGGCAAAGCCAGGTTGCTCGTAAAAGATAGTGGTATAATCGCGGGCATAAATGCAGCGAAGGAAGTATTCAGCCAGACTGACCCGGCTTTAAAAATCAATGTTTTAACTGACGATGGAGCACATGTCAGTCACGGAATGGTAGCTTTTACCGTTGAGGGAAAGGAGCGCTCAATCCTTCGTGCAGAACGTGTTGTGCTTAATATCATGCAGCGCATGAGCGGCATTGCCACTACAACCTCATTTTATGTAGAGAAAGTATCAGACACAAAAGCTAAAATCACAGATACCCGCAAGACAACTCCCGGGATGAGATTTCTTGAAAAGGAGGCAGTAAGGATCGGCGGCGGAGTAAACCATCGTATGGGTCTTTATGACATGATTTTGCTAAAGGACAACCACATTGATTATGCCGGTGGTATCAACAAGGCTATTGCCAGAGTGAAAAAATATTTAAGCCAAAATAATTTAAAGCTTAAAGTCGAAGTTGAAGCTCGCAATATTAAGGAAGTGAATGAAATACTTGCCTCAGGGGGTGTTGACCGGATAATGCTTGACAATTTTAATATCTCCCTGACAAAAGAAGCTGTCATGATCATCAGCGGGGCAACAGAGGTTGAATCTTCAGGTGGTATCGATATTGAAAACGTCAGAGATTATGCTCTCTGCGGAGTTGACTTTATATCAATAGGTGCACTTACCCATCATATAAAAAGCCTAGATCTTAGTCTGAAAGCATACTGATTCTGTCAATGAATGCCAAAGAGTCGATAAAGACAAAGTTCAGGGGTCTCTCAAAGGTTGTACTGCCGGGCTTCGACGGAGCGCCTCTTGATATGGTTATGAATCTTATTGCCAAAGGCCTCTTCGGCCGTGGGGTGATGGTCACAAGGGCCTCTTCAATAGCGTTTAACATGCTGATGGCAA
>CAZGDJ010000019.1:0-18974 GCA_964524635.1 uncultured Rikenella sp.
AGGATGAGGGTATATTTGATGAAGAAAAGATAAGCGGGAATAGCTCAGTTGGTAGCCCCGCCATGGCGGGGTCCCAGGATGAGGGTATATTTGATGAAGAAAAGATAAGCGGGAATAGCTCAGTTGGTAGCCCCGCCATGGCGGGGTCCCAGGATGAGGGTATATTTGATGAAGAAAAGATAAGCGGGAATAGCTCAGTTGGTAGAGCATCAGCTTCCCAAGCTGAGGGTCGCGAGTTCGAGCCTCGTTTCCCGCTCAAAAAAAGGAAGTTTAGACTTCCTTTTTTGCTATGAAACCCCTGAATCTATATTATTGCTCAGAATATACTTGCTTTTTCTCAGGGAACAGGCTCAGGATCTTCACTGCACCCTTTTCATTCTTATTTCTGCAGTAAGTCTGTATAGCTTTTCAAACAGCAGCAATACTGCCACTGAACAAAACACCTGAATAATAAGCCGCCGGTCAAAGAAAGGGTTTAAGGTTAAGTCTTCCTGACTACCTGTCAGCGATAGCGAGATAAAAATACCTGCAAACAAACCCAGGAAAAAGAATATCCAGGCTAGTCTTAAATAACTACGCTTCAGAGAATTGCTTTGCGCTATCTTATGAACCCCGGACATAATCCTGTCATCAAATTCTTTAGATAATTCCGGTATCTCTTTGTATGAAAGAAGGTTTACTAATTTTTTTTCTTTTTCCATCAGAAAATCTCCTTTGTTTCATTTTTAAGTATCATGCTTAATCTCATGTAGAAACTCTTTCGTCCCCTTGACAATAACATTTTGGTTTTTGATACTGTCCATCCGGTCATATTTGTTATCTCTTCGACTGAATAATCCTTCAGATAAAAAAGTTCCAGCGCCAGTGATTCATTAGAAGGCATCTGCTCAAATGCTGATGAAATAAAATACTTCCGCTCCTCGATTGAAAGAGAATCTACAGAATTGTTTACATCCTCAAGATCAGCCTCCGGGATATTGTCATAAGAATTATACCTTAATGCAATTGTCTTAGAGCTTCTCAGTGATTCATTGATCACTATTCTTGCAAACCATGTCTGAAAGCTGGCATTTCCCCTGAATGACTCCAGTCCCCTGAAAGCCTTCAGGAAAGACTCCTGAACTGCATCTTCCGCCATACTCTTATCCTTTAGTACAGAATATGACAGCGAGAAGGCAAATCTCTTGTACTTCTTTACGAAATACCTGAATGAATCATTGTCGCCTTTGAGTACCTTCTCAATATATAGTTCATCCATTTCTCTTCTTTCCGGATTTTTCAAGGATATTGCCAAGCAATATTCCAAGACCTCCAAAGATCAATAATGAAAATATCAAAACCAACTGTGCGTTCTCATAATTATTCCGGTCTTGAAGAGTTAAATACAGAAATGTGACAAGAACTCCCAATCCGATACTTATTGCAAGTATTCCCCCCTTCAGCCAGGTAAATCTGGCTGAGTTTTCCCGGTTCCTGTATATCTCAGAAACGTCTACTCCTTTTTCAATAAGAGCCATTTTTTCTTTGTTTCTGAACCTGAGGTAAAAGTAAAATGAAAGAATTATAGCAGCGAAAAAACCAAGCCATGAAAGGGTTTCAGTGATTTGAGAAATAGCATAATTATCCATAATTTTTGATTTTAGTTTTTGTTCAGTTTTGTTGTTAGATACAGTTAAAAGGATTTTGGTCACAGAAAAGTGTGTAAAAATGAATTTAATGACCGTGATTTACCTTTCATCTGGAGAATAGCATTATCCCCACCATGGAAGTCTGAATATGTAAAAGGAATATTTTGCTTTAATCCGGAAACTGAAGAACTTGCACTCAAAACAATTTGAATCAATTCAAAACTGTTTTTATCCGGAATTATCTGCTGACGGTCCCAGGCTTGCATTCAATTGCAACCAGACGGGTGAAGGAGCTCCGGTCAATCTTTACTCAATTAAAACTGACGGCACTGACCTCATTCAGATAACATCTGCTTCAACCTATGACGGTGCCCCGTCATGGGTTGAATAGTATTCATTTGAACTTTCAGGTCATTTCGAACCAATCCATGTTGCTTTATGCCAGATAGTTTCCAGCGGCCCTTTATTGTGATGCCTGAACCACCAGGCACTGAAGAGCCCCTGAAAAACAGCCAGCGTAATTCCAATCAGTATACAATACGTAGCGCCGGTATATTTGTATAATCCAAGTCCAAAACCATAGTATATACATGATCCTAATATTGACTGCATTATATAGTTCGACATGCTCATGCGTCCGAACGGGGAAAAGATATTTAATACCCTGTGAAGCAAGCCTGTCCGGAATAATAGGGTAAAGCCTGAAACAAGTATCATCATGAACGCCATGTTGGACCATGATGTAAAAATGGTTGTTAAAGGACGATTAATTGCGGCACTGTTAACCCAATGACCCACATCGGTTTTTAAAACAAACAATGGAACAAAGGCACCAGCTGCAATTATCAGTGTTCTGATCCAGAACCTTTTTGACTTGTCTGATGGTACAAAGAGCTCTTTCCTTCCTGCAAGCATTCCAAACATAAAGAGTGAGGCCGTCTGAAACACCCTTCCGTTCTCCCAGTTCCATAACAACACACCGGGTTTTCCATTTGTAAGGTTGCCTACCCACGTATTTATCAGTGAGTTACCCTGAATATATTCGCCCATTCTGCCAAAAAAAGACCATGAAACAGGATCAGACATAATCATCTCCGGATTCTGTAATCCCTTAAAAACATTGATCCATTCATAAGGCTGAAACATCAGAAACAGTGCAATCCAGAAAACCACTTTATTGCTAGCCTTGGCAACAGGTATCAGAACAAAACCTATAATTGCATAAATCGTAAGTATGTCTCCCTGGTAAAAAGCAGAATTTATAAGTCCGAAAAATAACAATAACAGAAGTCGCCAGGCAAACCTGCCCCTGAAGTCTTTACCCTTTTTCTCCTGATTATCTGACTGAATAAAGAAGGTAAGCCCAAAAAGAAGGGCGAAAATTGCATATGATTTCCCTCCAAAAAGAAAGAAAAGAGAATCCCATATACCTTTGTCAAGTGAAACCATCCAAGCCGGAAGTCCCTCAGGTGAGAAATAGAAATCAAAGTGTTCAATGTTGTGCAAAAGCATTATTGACACTATGGCAAAACCACGTAAAGCATCAACTACATGGAGACGGGAAGATACAGAATTCATATTTTTATCTTTTCATATACAATTATTCCTTAAACCATTAAGGTCTCAGGGTTATGGTTTCATTGTTTTTCCACTTCAAGAATTAAAGCAGGGGATAATAATAGTGATTCAGACCCTGATAACCAAATCAGCTTGTTTAGAACACACTTGATGACATTAAAAACGCTGTTTTCTGAATAGTTATAATAAGAGTTTGTTATCCTGCCTGACATGTTGAGATCTTTTATCACAGCAAGCAGGTGTTTAAGATCAATTATTTGCTCAGACCAGCACCCTGTATAAGGATCACATGTGTTAGTGGAATGATTGGCCTGGTACTTAACTGCTCCGGTATTTATATAATCGCTGACAACTTTTTCAATCCCATCTATCCTGAGACCTCTTGTCTTTGCTGCCAGAAAACCTATTACATCTTTCGTCAGACAGGGAAAGCTTTCTTCAATGATCATTTCCCTTTGCTTTAGCATAGATGTGTCCAGAAAAACATCTCCTTTTCTGATATTCTTCTCACATCCCTTATATTCAGATATTTTATGAATTCTCTTAAGACGTTTCAAAATATAGGGATTTCGTGGATTAGAGCCAGTCATGAATAAAAGCGAAAACCGGCTCAATCCTGAAATGGACTTCATCCACATATCAAGATCATAAATATGCTCCAGAACATCGAATGAGCAAATCAGGTCAGGCGCAAAGTCATTCAGATTGATTTCCCTGATCAACTCATCAATATCACCGCAACAATACAGATCGGGTTTAATCTTAATACCACTTGAAATAGTTTTCACATCAGCAACTGAGGTGTAATAGATGTCATTATACATCACGTCTTTAAATCCCAGATCTTTTGCCAAATAAGAAAGCATACCACAGCCGCCTCCATAGTCAACAAAGGTACTTTCACTTACAGGTTTGCTTAATTTCTTTAAGGCTTTGCTTAATAGCTGTGAATACGCTGATTTGTAAAACAATTGATTATCAATATAATTACTGAGATAATCTTTAGTATGACTTGAAATATCCAGATTTTGAATATCAATCCTCTCCAATTCTGAGAACACTCTTTCCAGCGAGGTGTCAACTAAGGTATTCTTCATGAAAACAGTTACACTGAACTACTTATTATTTTTCACCTGGATACCATTCCCTGTAGAATTGCTGGAGGTACTTCACCATGAAATCATGCCTCTCTTCAGCCATTTTCATTCCGGTTTTAGTGTTCATCAGATCTTTAAGTATCAGAAGTTTCTCATAGAAATGGTGTATCGTTGATGATGAAGATGGGAGAGCAGCAGTAAAACTTCCGGGGTCAATATATCCTACAATGGGATCATATATATCTCGTCCTTTAAAGCCACCATAATTAAAGGCCCTGGCAATTCCAATAGCACCCATTGCTTCAAGCCTGTCGGCATCCTGCACTATTTTCATCTCGTCACTCTTATGAAGTGATCGTGTTTTCTTTGAAAAAGAAATGTTTTCGTTTATATAAACTACCTGTTCAATAATATGCTCATCAACGTTAAGATCACCCAGGTACTTGCGTATTTCTTTCGGTCCATCATGGTGCCCAAACTTATGGTCACCAACATCATGCATAAGAGCACCCAGCTCAACAATCAGCCTGTCACCGGTTTTTTCACAATCATGTATATAAAGCGCCAGCCGCACAACACTTTCGACATGATACCAGCCATGACCACTATCATGCCCCGATAATGATTTACGAACATATTGTTCAACCTGACCTATTATTTCTCCTATATTGTTCATCATTTTTATATAATATCACTCTGGTTAAAAATATTAATAATTTTGTGCACTGATTCCGAACCATATAAATATATATGAACATCTCTGAAATAATTACAATTGGGGACGAACTTCTTATAGGACAGACAGTTGATACAAACTCGGCATGGATAGGATCTGAACTTAGCCTTATTGGAATTAAAGTCAACCGTATCACATCAATATCTGACCGAAGCGATGAAATTATAAATGCCCTGAATGAAGCATTGAACCGCGCTGATGTGGTATTGATAACCGGGGGACTGGGACCTACCAGCGATGACATTACAAAACAGACCCTGTGTGAATTCTTCAATGCTGAAATGATTCAGAATGAAGAAGTTCTGGCAGAGGTAAGTGAACGGCTGCGAAAGCGTAACTTTCCTCTGAATGTGAACAACCAGCGGCAGGCTATGGTACCAGATAAATGTACTGTTTTGATGAACAGGGAAGGTACCGCTCCGGGGATGCTTTTCAGAAAAGAAAAGAAGTTGGTTATATCAATGCCCGGAGTACCCCATGAAATGAAGTACATAATGAAGGAACATGTCCTTCCGTTGCTTTCTGAGACCATGACCGGACAGGTTATTATCCATAAGAACATTATGACATTCGGCTTACCTGAAGCAGTTGTGGCTGAGAAACTTGAACTCTTTGAGAAAGAACTGCCTCCTGAGATTAAACTGGCATACCTGCCAGCACAAGGCATCATTAAACTGCGCCTTACAGCCACTGGTACTTCAGAAGCATCAATCCGTGATATAATTGAAAAACAGGTTGGTAAACTATATGATATTATACCCGATATCATTTATGGAGAAGATGAGGTAACACTAGAGGAAGCAGTTGGCAATCTCCTGTCAAATAAGCATTTAACATTGGCCACTGCAGAAAGCTGTACGGGAGGAATGATAGCATCGCTTATTACCTCAGTGCCTGGCAGCTCAGGGTGGTATACCGGTTCTGTTGTCGCTTATGATAATAAAATTAAAACAGAATTGCTTGGCGTCAGTTCAAAAACCCTTAACAAACATGGAGCTGTTAGTGCTGAAACTGCAAAAGAGATGGCTGCAGGGGCAAAGAGTGCACTGAGAACAGACTTTGCAGTCGCTGTAACCGGAATTGCTGGCCCGGCAGGAGGGACAGTTAATAAACCTGTAGGTACGGTTTGGATTGCCGTTGCAGATAAAAGTGGTGTCATTGCCGAAAAATATACGTTTGGTGATAACCGTAACATTAATATCTCACGATCTGCATTCTGTGCTCTTAATCTGCTTAGAAAGCAGATTATCAGACACTAAGCATGCTGACAGACCATAAGTCATAAAAAAGTAGGGGATAAATTTGGTTAATAGAATAAAAATCACGTATTTTGCGAACCGATTTTCAGAGTTAAGAGAACAAGTAAAAACACGATCACAATGTCAAAAGTTTGTCAGGTCACCGGCAAGAAGGCAGTAGTAGGAAACAACGTTTCCCACTCCAAGAGGAGGACCAAGAGGAAATTCATGTCCAACCTGTTCACCAAGAAATATTTTTTTCCTGAGGAAAACAGATGGGTAACCCTTAAGATATCAGCAGCAGGTATGAGAAACATCAATAAGAATGGCCTGGCCGCTGTACTTAAGGAAGCAAAAGAAAAAGGATATCTTATCAACTAATAACACCGGATAGAAAATGGCAAAGAAAAGTAAAGGCAACAGGGTACAGGTTATCCTTGAATGCACCGAGCATAAAGAGTCCGGCATGCCTGGCACTTCCAGGTATATTACTACCAAAAACCGTAAGAATACGCCTGACCGTCTCGAGAGAAAGAAATACAACCCCATCCTGAAAAAGGTAACTCTTCACAGGGAAATTAAGTAATTAAATCAGTGAGTTATGGCAAAGAAAGTTGTTGCAACACTTAAGTCGGGTTCCGGAAAATCATTCACCAAATGTATTAAAGTAGTGAAATCGGAAAAGACCGGAGCTTATCAGTTTAAGGAGGAAGTTGTTAATACCGACCACGTTAAGGACTTTTTTACAAAGAAGTAAAAATCGCTCATTACTGATATGACAGTATAAAGAGACGCAGTTAAATGCGTCTCTTTTTTTACCTTTGATTCGCTTTTAAAACAATGGCATTATTTGGGCTAATAAAAAAGGAGGAGAAAGAGTACCTTGATAAAGGTCTTGGTAAAACACGTGAAAGCGTACTCTCAAGAATTACCAGAGCTGTAGCCGGTAAATCAAAAGTCGATGATGATGTTCTTGATAACCTTGAGGAAATACTTATTTCATCCGACGTTGGAGTAGACACAACGCTGCGAATAATTGACAGGATCTCAAAAAGAGTTGCACGTGATAAATACGTGGGCACTTCAGAGCTGAATACAATACTTCGCGAAGAGATCGCTGCCCTCCTTGAAGAGAACAAGGCAACATCAGCCTTTACCTTTGACTCCCCGCTTCCGGCCAAACCATATATCATACTCGTGGTAGGGGTCAATGGCGTTGGAAAAACCACAACAATTGCCAAAATGGCAAATAATTTCAAAAAGGCCGGGAGAAAAGTCCTTCTCGGAGCCGCTGATACTTTCCGCGCAGCAGCCATTGAACAACTAAAAGTATGGTCAGATAGAGTAGGGGTTCCTCTTGTTAGCCAGCAGATGGGGGCTGATCCTGCTTCGGTTGCGTTCGATACTGTAAAATCAGCACTGTCATCCGATATTGATGTAGCTATAATTGACACTGCCGGGAGGCTGCACAATAAGATTAATCTTATGAATGAACTCTCTAAGATTAAAAGAGTTTTAGAAAAAGTCATCCCTGGAGCACCTCATGAAGTGCTTCTTGTACTTGATGGCTCTACCGGTCAGAATGCCTTTGAACAGGCTAAACAGTTTACCGCGGCTACTGACGTCAGTGCACTTGCTGTTACAAAGCTCGATGGCACGGCTAAAGGTGGAGTGGTAATAGGGATTTCGGATCAGTTTAAAATTCCGGTTAAATACATTGGCGTGGGAGAGAAAATGGAAGACCTGCGCATCTTCGACAGGTTTACCTTCGTAGATTCTCTTTTCAATCCCTGATTAATGAAAAAGAATAAGGTCAACATTGTGACCCTTGGCTGTTCAAAGAATCTTGTTGATTCACAGAAGCTTATGAGGCAGCTTGAGGCTGGCGGTTATCGCGTTGCATCAGACCTGCCGGATTCGTCTGATATTGTAATTATCAATACCTGCGGTTTTATCCTTGACGCAAAGGAAGAGAGCATTCAAACCATTATTGATTACTCTGACAAAATAAGAAAGGCTGGTCATGGCAAGCTTATTGTAATGGGCTGTCTTGCTGAGAGATACAGAGACGAACTTGTAAGTTCTATCCCTGAAGTTGATGCCTGGTTCGGGGTCAACAAACCTGCGGATATTATCAGTCGTCTGGGCCTGGTATATAATCCTGAACTGACAGGAGAGAGAAAAATTACAGGTCCTCGCCACTATGCATATCTCAAGATCGCAGAAGGATGCGACCGTACATGTGCATTTTGTGCTATTCCGGGTATTAGAGGAAGATATATCTCAACTCCTGTCGGGAATCTGGTTGCGGAGACAAGATTCCTTGCCGAAAAAGGAGTAAAAGAGCTGATACTGATTGCTCAGGACCTAAGCTATTATGGCATAGACCTTTATGGTAAACAAATGCTGGCTGACCTTGTATCCCGATTGTCTGAGGTCGAAGGCATTGAGTGGATCAGGTTACACTATCTCTATCCGGCCAACTTTCCATTGGAGATACTTGACCTGATGAACGCCAATCCCAAGGTCTGCAAGTATATAGATATCCCGATACAACATATTTCAGACTCGGTTTTAAGAAATATGCGACGTAGCCACAACGGGTATGAAACGAAAGCACTCCTGAGGCAGATACGTAATAAAGTGCCTGATGCCGCAATTCGGACGACAGTTATTGCCGGTCATCCGGGTGAATCAGAAGAAAACTTCAGAGAGCTTCTTGATTTTATTAAAGATTTCAGGTTTGACAGGCTGGGTGCATTCCGGTATTCACATGAGGAAGGAACATACGGATATATCAATTATCATGATGATGTTCCTGAAAAAACCAAGGAAAAAAGAGTTTCTGCCATAATGAGCCTTCAGCAGCAAATATCAGGGGAGATGAATGAGGCATTGTCAGGTCAGACAATGACACTATTAGTAGACCGTAAGGAGGGAACCATGTACGTTGGACGCAGTCAGTTTGATTCTCCGGAAGTGGATCAGGAAGTACTGTTCACATCATCCGATAAAATTGAACCCGGCACTTTTATCAATGTAAAAGTAACCGGGTCAACAGAATTTGATCTTTACGCTGAAGCTTTATAAGCTTTTAGTCGTCTCCTTTTTCCTCTTCTTTCTTTTTTGAAGTCTTGAAAGTCAGTTCTTCACCACCCTTTGTGTAACCCACATTAATTACTGCTCCCTCTGTCACAGGCAGTTTAATTATCACTTCTGCCAGAGGATCTTCAAGATATTTCTGTATGGCTCGTTTGAGAGGACGTGCCCCGTACTGAATGTCAAATCCCCGGTCAGCCATAAAGTCACGAGCCTGTGCTGAAAGCCTGACCTTATAACCAAGGGTGTTAATCCTGTCGAACAGACCCTTGAGTTCAATATCTATAATCTTATCTATATCTTCCCTGGTAAGATGATTGAACATGATCACGTCATCTATCCTGTTAAGAAACTCAGGTGCAAATGTTTTCTGCAATGCTTTCTGCAATATACTCTTGGCCTGATCGTCGCGTGATGACCTCTTTACAGATGTCTCAAATCCCACACCTGCACCAAACTCACTTAATTGCCTGGTTCCGATGTTTGAAGTCATTATCACAATAGTGTTCCTGAAATCAACCCTGCGGCCCAGGCTGTCGGTAAGCTGCCCTTCATCAAGAACCTGCAGAAGAATATGGAAGACATCGGGGTGCGCTTTCTCAATCTCATCAAGAAGAACTACAGAGTATGGCTTTCTGCGCACTTTCTCCGTAAGCTGGCCTCCTTCTTCATAACCTACATATCCGGGAGGCGCACCTACGAGTCTTGATACGGAAAATTTTTCCATGTATTCGCTCATGTCAACCCTGATAAGGTTGTCAGTCGTTTCAAAGAGGAACTTAGCCAGAACCTTTGCAAGCTGTGTTTTACCTACACCTGTGGGACCGAGAAAAATAAATGTACCTATTGGCTTATTGGGGTCTTTAAGCCCGGCTCTGTTACGTTGTATCGACTTGACAATCTTTCCAATGGCCTCATCCTGCCCAACTACGCTGCCTTTTAGCTCCTGAGCCATTTGTAAAAGCCTTGTTCCTTCCGTCTGTGCAATTCTCTGGACAGGAACGCCTGTCATCATTGCAACAACCTCTGCAACCTTCTCAGCATCAACTATCTCTCTGTTGGCAACAAGCTCTTTTTCCCATTTTTTCTTTTCAATCTCAATGAGATCCTGGATATCGCGTTCTTTATCCCTGAAACTTGCGGCTTTTTCATAATTCTGATTCTTGACTGCGCTGCTCTTTTCCTTTTTCGTATCCTCAAGTTGTTTCTCCAATGCCAGTATCTTCTCCGGTACAACAATATTAGAGATATGAACTCTCGAACCTGATTCATCCAGGGCGTCAATAGCCTTGTCAGGCAGATGCCTGTCACTTATGTACCTGTTGGTAAGTTTTACGCAGGCCTCAATCGCATCAGGTGTATATGTCACATTATGATGCTCTTCATACCTGTCTTTAATATTGTTCAGAATGTCAACAGTCTCCTCAATGGTTGTAGGTTCGACAAGCACTTTCTGAAATCTGCGTTCCAGGGCTCCGTCTTTCTCAATATGCTGACGATACTCATCAAGGGTTGTGGCACCTATGCACTGAATCTCACCACGGGCTAAAGCGGGTTTAAGCATATTGGCCGCATCAAGTGAGCCGCTGGCACCACCTGCCCCAACTATTGTATGTATCTCATCAATAAAGAGAATAATATTGTCATTTTTTGCAAGCTCATTCAGTATAGCTTTCATTCTTTCCTCAAACTGTCCCCTGTATTTTGTGCCGGCTACAATAGAAGCAAGGTCAAGAGCTACAACTCTTTTGTTGAACAATACTCTTGAGACATTGCGTTTAATAATTCTTAATGCCAGGCCTTCAGCTATGGCAGATTTTCCGACACCCGGTTCGCCTATCAATACAGGATTGTTCTTTTTTCTGCGTGAAAGAATCTGTGCCAGTCGTTCAATCTCTCGTTCACGGCCAACAACAGGATCAAGACGACCTTCGTCGGCAGCTTTTGTCAGGTCTATCCCAAAATTGTCAAGCACAGGAGTGTCAGATGAGGTCTTAGATGATGCCTGCCCCTGCTGCTGCTTGCCTCCCTGACCGGTTCCTCCGGGAAACATACCTTCATCATCCTCGTCACGCGGAAAATCAGCCTGAGCTGATGGATTAGCCGCCTCAACTGCTTTCTTGACAAGAAGGTAATCGATGTCAAGCTCTGATAGAAACCTTGTTACAAGATTGCTTTCATCACGTAAAATAGCCATGAGAAGATGTTCCGTGTCAATGACTTTGGTCTTCAGTGCCTTAGCTTCTATGTGTACCAGCCTGAGAACTCTCTCAGTGCTCTTAAGCAGTGGCAGGATCTCATTGTCTGCCATAGCAACAGGTTTTTCTGCTTTAATGCTTTTTTCAATTGATCCTTTAAGCATAAGAAGGTCAACACCATTATTCAATAGAATATCTACTGCAACTCCTTCGCCTTCACGTAGTATACCAAGGAAAAGATGCTCCGGGCTAATATGGTTGTTACCAAGCCTGATGGCTTCCTCCTTGCTGTAACCTAGGATATCATTGACCCTCTGTGAAAAATGTGCGTCCATTATGTATTCATTATTGGCTTTTATGACATTTGGTCCGTTTATACTGCCAAAAATGCATAAAATGCCTGTTTTCAAAGTTAATTTTATTGCAAGTATATAATGGCAATAATTATGCCCAATTTTTAACATAGAATGTTAACAATTCAGCTGCCGAAAAGGTAATAAAAACCACCGATTTTCATTATTTTCGGGAACTATTTGTAAAAAAGATTTCGTTTAACTTAATTTATTAATAATCAATCTGATATGTCAGATCCAGCAAAAATTATCAAAGTCAATATCGAAGAGGAGATGAAGTCTGCCTACATCGATTACTCGATGTCGGTCATTGTATCAAGGGCGTTGCCTGATGTCAGGGACGGTTTGAAACCTGTCCATCGCAGGGTACTTTTCGGTATGTCGGAGTTAGGTAACTTTTCAAACAGACCTTATAAAAAATGCGCAAGGATAGTAGGAGAGGTCCTTGGTAAGTTCCACCCTCATGGGGATTCATCTGTCTATGATGCCATGGTTAGACTTGCCCAGGATTGGTCAATGCGATATCCTTTTGTTGATGGACAGGGTAACTTCGGATCAATTGACGGTGACAGCCCTGCAGCCATGCGTTATACAGAAGCACGCCTTAAACATATTGCAGAAGAAACGCTCTCTGACATTGAAAAACAGACCGTTGATTTCCAGCCAAACTTCGATGATACATTGCAGGAGCCTACGGTTCTGCCAACCAGAATACCAACCCTGATTGTGAATGGATCCTCAGGGATTGCCGTAGGAATGGCAACAAACATGGCTCCTCATAACCTTTCAGAAACGGTTGATGCAACAATTGCCTATATAGACAATCATGAGATAACAACCGGCGAACTGATGAAGTATATCAAGGGACCTGACTTTCCGACAGGAGGTATTATTTATGGTGAGCAGGGTATAAGAGAAGCTTTTGAGACCGGCAGGGGCAGAATTGTTGTAAGAGCCAAGACTGAAATAGAACTAACACATTCCGGAAGAGAATGTATCGTGGTTACAGAAATTCCTTATATGGTTAATAAGGCCGAAATGATTAAAAAAATCGCCGACCTTATTAATGAGAAAAAGCTGGAAGGAATATCATATATCAATGATGAGTCTGACCGCAACGGTATGAGGGTTGTAATGATACTTAAAAAGGATGCTACAGCAAATGTCGTTCTTAATAATCTTCTAAAGCATTCTCAGCTACAGTCATCATTCAACGTTAATAACATTGCCCTTGTCAAAGGCAGACCTAAGATGCTGTCGCTGAAAAACCTGATTGAATACTTTGTTCAGCACAGGCATGAAGTAATACTCAGAAGGGCCCGTTTTGACCTTGACCAGGCAGAAAAGAGAGCTCACATACTTGAGGGACTTATTATTGCCAGTGATAATATTGATGAGGTAGTGGCTATCATCCGCTCTTCAAAGAACACTGACATAGCACGTGAACGACTTATGGAACGCTTCAGCCTTTCTGACGCCCAGTCACGCGCTATCGTTGAAATGAGGCTCCGCCAGTTAACCGGTCTTGAACAGGATAAACTCAGATCTGAATATGCTGAGGTACAGAAACTCATTGAATATCTTAAGGGCGTACTTTCAGATGAGAAGCTCCAGATGCAGATAATTAAGGATGAGCTACTTGAGATTAAAGAGAAATATGGTGACGAACGCAGAACAGAGATCATCCCTGCAGCCGGCGAGTTTAATCCGGAAGATTTCTATGCTGATGATGAAATGGTCATCACCATATCACATATGGGATACATAAAACGTACTCCTCTGACAGAATTCCGCCGCCAGAACAGGGGAGGAACTGGTGCAAAAGGAAGCGATACCAGGGATGAGGACTTTATTGAGCATTTGTATGTCGCAACTATGCACAATACTATGCTTTTCTTCACCCAGAAGGGTAAGTGCTACTGGATGAAGGTTTATGACATCCCTGAAGGAACACGAAGCAGCAAGGGAAGGGCAATCCAGAACCTTATCAACATTGAACCTGATGACAGCCTGAGGGCTTTCATAAATGTTCTGACGCTGACAGACGAATCCTATATTAATAACAACTATATTGTGCTATGTACTACAAAAGGTGTTATTAAGAAAACATCACTTGAAGCTTATTCAAGACCTCGACTTAATGGTGTAAATGCTATTACTGTAAGGGAGGGAGATGAACTTCTTGAAGCCAGGCTGACAAATGGCAAACATGAAATCATGCTTGCTGTCAGATCAGGTCGTGCGGTAAGATTCCCCGAATCCACCGTCCGTCCCATGGGACGAACTGCATCAGGAGTGCGGGGGATAACTCTTTCAGGTGCCAAAGACATGGTTATCGGTATGATTACTGTGCTCAATGAATCCGAAGATGTTCTGGTTGTTTCAGAACATGGTTACGGAAAAAGAAGTTCGATAGGACAATACCGCATAACCAACAGAGGCGGGAAGGGAGTAAAAACCATAAATGTTACAGAAAAAACAGGATCACTGATAGCTCTAAAAGACGTAAATGAACAGCATGACCTTATGATAATTACGCAGGCCGGAAATATCGTGAGGTTACCTGTTGGCTCTCTCAGGGTTCTTGGAAGAGCCACTCAGGGCGTAAGACTTATTAATATTAAAGAGAATGACTCTATTGCCTCTGTGGCATATGTTGAAGTAAATGAGGAAGATAACGCCGATGAGATTACAGAAGTTACTCCATCCCCTGAGACTCAAGAGTAATTTGGCAAAATATTTGAAGATTAAATTCTAAAATTATAATTTTGACGCTTGATAAATTTCAAAATGCAAATTATCGAATTATGAAGAAAATCACACTATTATTAATGGCAGTTATAATCTCAGCTGGTGCTTTTGGGCAGAAAGGTAAGATTACTGCTGCTGAAAGCTTCATTTCACAGAAAGCTTATGATAAAGCTAAGGAAGCAATTGAGTTGGCTATTGCCAACCCTAAATCAGCAATCCTTGCTAAAACATATTATGTGAAAGGAAAACTCTGCCAAAAGGCATTTGATGATGGAAAAACTGATCTGTATCCGGATATCCTCACAGAAGCCTTTAACAACTATGAGAAGGCTGTCCAGATGGATCCCAAAATTAGAAATATTGTGGTCAGGGACAATGCTTACGCTATGCTTGGGAACTCATTCCTTAACGAGGCCGTCGCTAAATTCAATGAAAAAGATTTTGTCGGAGCGATGAAATCTTTTGAAAACAGCATCAAGGTTGCAGGAAATGATAACTACATTGGTAAGGTTGATACGCTGGTAATATTCAATGCAGGACTTGCTGCTTACAATGCTCAGCTATATCCGGAGGCAATTAAGCACTTCGAATCCTGCATACCTTCAGGTACTGAAGACACAAAACCTTTTATCTTCATCTCTGATTGTTTCCTGAGACTTAAAGATACTCTTAGCGCAGAAAAATCACTGCTGAGAGGAGTGGAGGCTTATCCAGATACACTTGACATAATTCTCCAGGCAACACAATTCTATCTTGACTCTGATAATTCACCCAAGGCATTTGAATTTGTGCATAAGGCTCAGGAGAAAGATCCGGGTAACTTTGTTCTTTATCTAGTCGAAGGCAGCCTTTATATGAAACTAAATGATTTCAATAAAGCATTAACCTACATTGATAAATCTCTGCAGATCAGCCCGGAGCAGTTTGAAAGCAACTACAACAGTGGCTTGTGTTATGTTTCTATAGCTAACAATATGCTTACAGAAGCAAACCTTATTGCAGATAACAAAGAATATGAGATAGCAAAAAATAAGGCGCTGGATGTAATGAAGGAAGCAATTCCATTCTTCAAGAAAGCGGAGACAGCCAATCCAACTCATAGCGCTACGCTTGAATTCCTTCGCGAGATCTATCTAAAACTTAAAATGATGCCCGAATTTGAAGCTTACAAAGCTAAACTCGAGAATCTATAAGAATATTCTCATACGCATAATAAAAGAGGGTGTCTAAAATTGACAGCCTCTTTTTTTTATGGGGCAGAAGTTTCAGGATGCTGAGTAAATTTTTTCATTGAACTGATCCACTCTATTTAACATAATATTAATTATAGGCATTGACTATATTCCCTTGCCGAATGGCAATACACTTCATATTTCATTATATATCATTGATTTAAAATAATTATGGAATACAAAAATGGTTAACTGCCGAAGCCTCCCGCTACTACTGCAGTCTATCTTCATCCCTTAAAACCTGATTTCTGTTCTTCCTTTTATATTTCTTTTTGTTCTCAAATATTTTTGTAACAGTCAGCTTGTCAATTCCAGCCTCCCTGGCAGCCTGACGAACGGCACTTCTATAAGCCTTTCGCTTATCCTTTTCAGTTAGTTTTATCTTCTTGATCTTCATTGTAATATCCAATTAGTGCGTTACTGTATTGCCTTTCCGGTCCTTAAAATAACATTTTTAATTCTGTTTGCCGATCATGATTCACTTTGATTAATTTTGGCGAAAACAAACATTTTATCACAATGCTTTACAGAATCTAAAATCCTTGACAAATGCACGAGATACACAAATCCACACTGGAGTTCCTTTCTGATCTCAAATATAATAATGACAGAGAATGGTTCAGTAAGAACCGGAAAAGATATGACGCAGCAAAACTGAACTATGAAAAATATGTACAGGCCCTGATTAATGAAATCACTGGTTTTGAGCCTATTCTTAAAGGACTGGAGGCTAAAAGCTGCACCTATCGTATTAATCGTGATATAAGATTCTCACCAGATAAAACCATTTATAAAACCCATATGGGAGCCTTTATTGTCAAAGGCGGTAAAAAAAACGGTGATAAATATGCCGGATATTATTTTCACATTGAACCAGGCAACAGCTTGATTGCTGGCGGTGCTTACATGCCTCCGTCAGGCTGGCTGAACGCAATAAGAGAAAAAATTGACAGAGAAGGTGATGATTTAGTCAGTATCTCACGTCGTCAGGATTTTGTCCGGTACTTTGGAAAAATTGAAGGCGAAAGGTTGAAGACAGCTCCAAAAGGATACCCCAGGGATCATCCGTACATTGAGCTTCTTAAATTAAAAAGCTACCTCGTTGAAATGCCCATCTCTGATAAAGATATAACAGGAAGCAACTGTTTTGAGTTGGTTGTCAATGCTTTCAAAGCAATGAAACCCCTGAATGATTATCTGAACAATCTTTTACCCTGACCTTGCATCTGCAATCAGGATATGCTCAATTTCACATTTTTGCCGTGTATGTGCAATAATAGTAAAAAATTGTATCTTTCGGCAACAAATAAAAGAAGCAAGAAATATGAAAAAGGTATTATTCTCTCTTCTCCTTGCAGCATTCGTGATGCCTCTGGCTTTGGCTCAGGGAAAACTTGAAGTAGGTAAGAAAGCTCCGGAATGGGCATTTCCTGACGCTGAAAAGAAAGTATTCACCATGAATTCTTGGCCTGGTAAAGTGCTGCAGATAAATTATGTAGACCCCGATGAGTCTGATATGAATGATGGTCTAAATGACGCCATAGACAAAGCCACTGACGTTGATAAAATAATTGACCAGGAATATTTTAAAGGCTTTGGCATTGTTGATACCAAATCAACATGGAAACCTGACGGTCTCATTCGTGCAATTGCAGGCAAGAAGGCTAAGAAATATGATACCACAATACTGTTTGATTATGAGGGAGTGCTTCATAAAGACTGGGGCATGCCTAAAGACACCTACACGGTTGTGATAGTTGATAAGAATCGCATTGTAAGGGCTGTTTACTCCGGCAAAGTTCCTGAAAATGAATATGACAATGTAGTCAAGCTGATTATGCAGCTCACTAAGGAATAAACAAAAAACCGGCTCAGGCCGGTTTTTTTATGATTATCCAAACTTAAACTGATCTCTTAATTCTCAATTCGAAATCCGCAATTCTCAATTTAGCCTGAATCTTATCCTTACAACACCATCACAGCCGTCAGCTGAGGCAATTTTAAAAACTCCGATCTCATTTGTATTTTCAACATGTTTGCCTATACACGGGCAAGCGTCAAAGTTACCTATAGTGACAATACGTATGGTTTCTCCGGCATCTCCCGGGAGCTTACCCGTGAAGTATCCTGCATCAGCTTCGCTCCTGCTTATAAACTTCTCTCCCACCGGTATACTGAGTTTTATTATCTCATTGACAGTTTTCTCAATTGCAGTTATCTCAATATCAGTCAGCTTTTTCTTTAGTTTGTAATCACACTTGCTTTTCTTTTTCTCAATATGGCTGCTGAATGACCTCCCGCAACCAAACATCTTGTCCATCACCGAGTTAAGTATATGCTCGGCGGTGTGCATTGCCCTGTCGTAATCTTTTCCTGGCATGAGTTATCTTTGATGGCAAAATAAGTGAAAATATAGGCAAAAGGCAAAAGGCAGAAGGCAAAAGTGAAACGTTGAGACTAAGTTAAGTCTTTTATCTTGTGCCTTTTGCCTTTTGCCTTTTATCTTCCCCTAAATCTCCCTCACATCCTCAATATCCTTTCCGATACTCTTCTTCAGCTGGTACAGATCCTGTTTCATTAAAGCTACAGTACGCAGTAATTGCTTCTCGGGAAGCACAGGGTCAGGAATCTCATCGCTGATATAGTTAACAAACTTCCATATCTCTTTTACGTCATTGATATGAACCTCATATGGCTCATAAAGCGGATTGAGCGAGTAGAGTGTCAATTTGCCTGTCTTCTCAATGTTATTCTCAATAACCTTAAATACAATACCATCACCTGTTGTCAGCACGATATAGGCCTTGCCATCCTTAATGTCATGCCAGTCCTGCATGAACTCACCTGTAACATAAGATTTGTCCGGTATCGGAAGCATTGAGTCTCCTTTCAGCTGGAAAGTGCGGTACTTGCGGTCACGCGAGAGAAACGGAAGGTTGAACAGAGGCAGGTCGCCAATGAATTCAGGGTCAGCATAACCTGTAGCATAACCTGCCTTAGCCTTCTCGTTCACCAGCTCAATGTTCTCCATGTTATCAGGGGTTACAGTAGTAGCCAGCACCCT
>CAZGDJ010000020.1:0-18684 GCA_964524635.1 uncultured Rikenella sp.
GTACTGGGGTTATTACCCTGCCTACTGGAGCCCATGGCGCCCTTACTACTACCATTACTACTACGGATATCATAATTCATGGCATCACCACTACAACAGATATTACCACCATTCACACCATCATTACTATGACAGGTACCACGACTTCTACTATAGTAGTGTAAGATCTCATTCGCTTGAGGTTAACAGAAGAATAAAAGAAGGTCATTACAGATCTACCTACTCGCATCCTGAGCAAAGAAAAGAAGGTGAAGCCCTCTATGCAAGGACGCAGTCAGAACGTAGCAGCAGGCCTTCAGTCAGCTCAGCACCTGCCGGACAGGAAAGAAGAACCGTATCACAGTCAAGCCGTGGACAGGCTCCTGCGGCCGGTTACAACAACAGTGACAGAAGATCAACCACCACAGTGAGCAGAACAAGCACCCGCCCTTCAACGAGCCAGAGTACTGATGCCTCACGCAGACAGACTTCTGCTACTACCGGAAGGGAAGTATCAAGACCATCACAGGTTCAAAAATCCGGAACTGTAACAACCCAAACAAGGTCTTCGGCTCCGGCTCGGAGAACTGAAGCAGTCAGAACCCAGACAAGGTCTTCAGCTCCGGCCCAGAGAACCGAAGCAGCCCGGACCCAGTCAAGGTCTTCAGCTCCGGCCCAGAGAACCGAAGCAGCCAGGTCCCAGTCAAGATCTTCAGCTCCGGCTCATAAAAGTGAATCAGCCAGAAGCCAGTCGAGATCTTCAGCTCCGGCAACCAGCTCCTCAAGAGGGAACAGCGGACATAGTAACGGCAGCAACAAAAGCAGCGACAGCAACAGGGGATCATCAAACAACAGATCAAGTAGGTAGTCTGTTAACACAGAGCAATATATCCTCACCCTCCTGGACCCCGGTTCAGGGGGGTTTTCTTTCTGTATCTTTCCTTACCTACTGGCTGGAAGAGTTAAGGAAGATAAGACAAAAGATAAAAGTAAAAAGACAAAAGTATCAGTAAGAGATTCTTTTATCTTGTGACTTTTGTCTTTTATCTTGTTAACTGAACCCTTACCTTTGAGTGGAATTAACTAGATTTGATCTGCTAACATAAATCCTCGGACATGAAACTAGCCGACTGCCCCACATTCAATACAGAATGGAATAAAAATGAGATAGCCAAAAAGACCAGGAAGATGCTGAAAGAGATAGGCAAACTTCAACACAAGATGTATGCTGAAAACAAACATAGCATCCTCGTGGTTCTTCAGGGAACAGATGCCTCCGGAAAGGATGGCGTGACCAAGGGTCTCCTGAAATTCTGTAACCCTATCGGAGTTGGTATCCATAGCTTTAAGAAGCCAACAGATGAAGAATATGCTCACGACTTTCTGTGGAGGATTCATGAAGTATGCCCAAGCAAGGGTATGTTGCAGATCTTCATAAGATCTCATTATGAAGATATACTTGTACCTTCTGTGGGTAAATATATACCTGCACCTGTTATAGAGAATCGTTTTGGTCAGATCAATGCCTTCGAAAAGCATCTTGAAGAGAATGGAACCAAAGTGCTGAAATTCTTCCTGAATGTATCAAAGGAAGCCCAGGAAAAGAGACTCATGGAACGAATTGAACTAAAAACAAAACACTGGAAACATAAAGACGGCGACTGGAGCACACGAGAACAGTTTGACGATTATATGTCGGTATATCAGAAGATACTTAACAAATGCAATGATATCCCCTGGCTGGTTGTTCCTGCCGACAAAAACTGGCAGAAACTTTATGCTGTTGCAGAAATAGTCCTTAAAACACTGAAAGATCTGGACCTGAAATGGCCTGAACTTGTTACAGAGAGATTTAAAACGGAAATACATCAAACCTCTTCAGAAGGCAAAACTTCCGGCAAACCGACAAATAAACCTGTCAGAACATACAGAAAAAGAGCACAACGACCTCCTAAAACTTCTTCAGCAACTCGATGACAGCATCTTTGTGAACCATAAAGTCCATCATTTTTAGCTTTACATAGTCTTCTGAAAAGAAAAAATAACCAAATTCCCTGGCATTCTCATCATTATTGCGTGAACCTGCTCCGGAGTCTTTTATAAGATACCAGTCCCTGCCATCTTTCTCCAGATATCCAACAAGATGCATACCATGATCATCTGTTGTTGTATTGTTAGTGAAACGGAATTGACGGGCGTCATCATTGATATAGGCTGCCGGGATGTCAAAATCAGGTATTACGGCACATTGGGTACTACGATCAAGACCCGGTTCTGATACATCTCCTCCGATACTGACAGTATAGCCTTTCCGGACAACTTCCTTTAAGGTCGCTATAAATACATCAAGGGGAACATTATAATAAACATCACTATGCCACCAGTTATCAGGAACTTCATATTCAACCTGCTTATAGAAAGGTTGTTGTGAATAAGACAGGATATCAATATAGTCATCCGGGTTAATCCTGACTACCTCTTTCAGGTATTGCTGAGGTGTCATCTTCTTTCCGTTAACCATAACTTCAGCAGGCGGCATACCCATATAATGATCCATAATTGATTTTATAGTGCAAATAACATTTCCTTCATCCCACGCCGAGGTCTTTTTTACCGACTCCAGAAAAGCTTTCATCTCATTAAGCATTTCATCGTGATTATGAAACTTGCGGCCTTCTGCCAACCCTGCGTAAGCCTCTTCAGGTACAACACCATATTGTGACCATATGCGTGTCACTGCATTGGCCTCGGAACCTTCTTCAAACTGTGACCTGCCCCTGGTTTTAACATACTCTTTTGCCTTCTCAACAAACTCCCAGTAAACAGTGTACATTTCTGAGAGTTTGACCTGTATCTTGCTGAGGCGGTAAGCCTCGGTTTCAAGGAAAGAGGTAGTGCTATAAGACCAACAGGTGCTGGTATTTCCCTGAGAAACAGGATCATTATGCCACTGAATGTTCTTATATAAGTCAATTTTGTTAGGCAGGTTAGCTGCCGATAAGTCAACCACAAAACTCCTGCGCGGTTTCTCCGGCCTCATCTTCTCCTTTACCACCCTGTCGTCCTTCATTATGGAGTTCTGATAATAACCGGGCCTGGATTCTCTGAAAACAGCCCTGTCCTTATTCTGCCCCTGAAGGCTTAATGTTATTGTAAACAAAATGATAATGCCAGTAAAAACACTTGTTCTTTTCATAGTCTTTTTATTAAAGATCTGAGGGTGAAATTAGGTGTTTTACAGGTTTGTTGTTCATAAAAAGGTCAAAAAGGGAGCAGACAGCAGACCCGCTATAGGCATTTTCAAATAGTAAATTGAATTAACCCTTATTACTATTGATTGAAATAAACATCGTAAATTGTATCCAGCTAATAATCATTACAACGAAACCTATGTTTATAAAACTCTTTTTCATAGCCTTGCCTGTCTTTTTTATCATTGACATGATATGGCTGGTACTGGTGGCAAAGAATTTTTACCAGCGACAGATAGGTTTTCTGATGCGGCCCGATTTTCAGTGGACCGCTGCCATAATATTCTATCTTCTCTTCATTGCAGGACTGGTCTTGTTTGTTATCTCTCCCTCGGTTGAAAGAGGATCGTGGGTGCATGCCATAGTTTATGGCGCTCTTTTTGGTCTTATCACCTATTCTACTTATGATCTCACCAACCTGGCGACACTAAAGAACTGGCCGGTGGCGGTTACTGTGGTTGACCTTATATGGGGAATGGTGCTGTCAGCAACTGTTTCAGTTGTCACCTGGCTGATAGCAAGTAAGTTTATCTGATTATCTATATTTTGATGAGTCTGGCCAAAGCAACCCTGACATTGTTCTCCAGTATCCGGCTTATATAGAGGCCATCAGGCAGATCTTACATATCAATGTTTACTTGCTGTTTCCCGGAAAGAGCGGCAGAAGATTAGTTTTTCACAAAATGATATCACTGATTATCCATGGTATCAAAACTCCGGTTTATCAAAATATCTGCCTATTGGCATAATATAGAGAGGCTCTTCTTCATCAGGCATATGCATCACTGCTTTCACCTCTTCATCTTTAAATGCACCGACAGCACATGTTCCAAGATTGAGCGCTTCAGCCTGCAGATATACATTCTCTGCTGAATGACCAAGGTCCATACATACATACCTATCTTGCCCACGTTCACCATACCGTTCTGTAACACGACTGTAAACAGCACTATACACAAGACATGCCGGGGCCTTCATGATCATCTCCTGTCCAAGTGCTGCAGCACATAACTGACTCTTCATGTCTTCGTTGATAGTCCTGGTAATCTTATGCCCTGCAGCTATGTATTTGTACACTCCCGGTTCAATATCTTTCACATTACCTATCAGCACATAAATCTCAAGCGGATAAATACCTCCCGCCGAGGGTGCAGTTCTTAATCCTTCTCCCGTTTGATTTTTACCTGACCATGGTTTTGTTACACCATAAGCAGCCCACAATATCTGAGAGATGTCCTGAGATGATATCTGCCCTGAAACAAAGCTTCTGTGGGATCGTCTGTTGGCCAAAGCTTTTTCAACACTTACGGTTCCTTCCATTGCCGGGGCCGGAAGAATATAAGAAAAGCCGGTGCTGTCATTTTCAGACCGGATACTTTGTGTTTCAGGTACCTTGCTCTTTTTCATGCATCCGTAGATTAAAGGTGAGATTATCAATAAGATCAAAAAGATCAAGAAAAGAAATCCGACTTTATTCATAGCATCAGAATTTTAGAGGTTTACACTTTGTATCTACTAAGGAGACAATAAAGGTAGCCATTCCTGTCCTTATTTGTATAAGTTCATTTCCTATTTGTTCTCCAATCCCTGCTTCGTTTGACATAAAGAGGGAAAACAATATCAGTACTTCTCCGGATTCATCCCTGAACCTTCATGAAACATAATTGTTTAATACTCAAATAACAATTAAAAAAAAGAGTCATGAAAAAACTATTGACAGTTTGTTTAGCATTTCTGGGATTCATGTTTCCTGCCTTAGGACAAGTATCTCATGATTACAATTCTAACGATGTGGAACCCATTGTAACCGAGACGATTACAAAAGACAAAGTTCCCCCTTCCGTTCTTAAAGCTTTTGAAACTCAGTTTGACAAGAACGATCCTCTTACATGGTCAAAATTCCCCTTTGCACTGAAGGAATACGGATGGGTATATGATGCAGGTGCTGCTGATTTGGTCCTCAACCGTTATGAAGTAACAATGAAAACAGACAAAGGTAATGAACTGTGGGCGGTATATTCTGCTGAAGGAGACCTCATAGAAACAAGGGAGATGTCTACTAACATAGCTATACCTCCCTCAGTCATGGAGGCCTTTAATCAAAGCAAATACAAAGACTGGCGTATAATCGGCAACAAAGAGATCATAAAGTATTATCATGATCATGACAAAAAGAACGTTGAACAGCATATCCGAATTACTGTTGAAAAAGACAACGTGAAGAGAAGTATATCTTTCAACTACCAGGGGACAAAATAAGAGATTCAAAATCTCCTGTCATGATTAAGCAAGACTGTAGAGTCCATAGATAAGAGAGTTCAGAAAATTCTGGACTCTCTTATCTTTATACCTCCCCTGTTTTCAATTTTCCTTAATCTTCAACTCCTCTTTAATCATCTTCATAATGGGAGGTATAAAAAATGCCACAATCCCTATCAGTGCAATAACGATACCTGAAATAATAAAGGCATTGCCTATCCCAATGAAATCAGCAATAAAACCCGTTGCCAGCAAACCGACCATGGCGGGTACAAGAGTGAAGCTTGATAATATTGAGAATACTCTTCCGAGTACCGATGGATCTAACATCGTCTGGAGCACAACAGTTATTGACCCGGAATAGATGGCTGCAGCAATACCTCCAAAAACAGTAATGATCACAAAGAATATAAACCCTGTTGGAGACAGTATCCCTGATAACACAAATGTAGATCCCAGCAAAATATACATCATATTTATAAGGATGATCTTGTAGTTTTTCAGACCACCATGCCCCAGAATAGCTCCGCCTGCCAGCATACCAATTCCCCATGCTATCTCAACCACACTCATCTGGTAGGTAGTACCTGAGAAATGATTCAGCGTCATGAGGGGGAACATGGCTGCGATAGGCATGATATAGAAGGTAGCTGTCACATCCATAATGAACAGGCACAACAACCCATGCCTGCTGTATATCTCCCTCATCCCTTCCTTTAGCTCTCTCCACAAGTGCGGCGGTAAAGTGCTTTTCTTCTCTGGATTGGGGATGTGAACCATTGTTAGTGTGAGGCAGGCTATCAATGCTCCTGCTACATCTATCAGCAATACCCAGGTAAGGTCGAAAAGGCTTATCAGTAATGCTGCCAGGGCAGGACTCGCAATTGTACTTGTTGACTGAATGATGTTATTTATGCCTGCAATGCGCATAAGCTTGTCTTTAGGGGCCAGCAGGGGTATCGATGCCTGCATGGCCGGGATGTGGAAGGCCATTCCGGCTGAACGAATAGCCAGCAAGATATATATAAATGATATCCTGGCCTGGTCAAAATAGAACATAATGGCTATAAGCAGAGTACATGTGGCGATAAAAACATCAGCTATTATCATAACCTTTTTTCGGTTCCACCGATCTATGTAAACACCTGTAAACAGGCCAAGTACCAGTTGCGGCAAAAGTGAAGCGATAGTGGCATATGCCAGTACTTCAGCAGAGCCACTGGTGACACTAAGCCAGAATATTAAAGAATAACCAACGACAAAGCTGCTGAGAGTCGAGAACAGCTGCCCGGTCCATATTATAGCAAAAACTTTTTTCCAATCAGACATGAAAGATATTATTTGAGAGTTTGTATTTGCATAACTTCCGGCAGCCATATAAAGAATACATGGATGCGGGCAATTATGACTATTTGAAAAGATCAGGGAAAACCCTTCAGCGTATTCTGAAGGCAAACCACCATTATTGAGTGCAGTAACTCAGTGATATATCACTCTGTTCCGTGTGGTCGGTTAGAAAGACGGTACTGCAATAATAATCTTCATGATTAGAAGTGTTTGTATTTTACAAAGATACAAATTTTTCTTTTCGCTCAACATCGTCTGAATGCTTCCTGATCATTCTTTAAAAATCGGATGATGCGTTTCCGCGTATCCTGAAATTATAAGTGACCAGGAAAATTGGCTGTCCGAAAATCGACATCTGATAACCATTCACTTTCCCATCCTCCACTTTGAAAAATATTGAATACGGATTCTTTCTCCCAAGTACATTATAAACTGTGAATGTTAATGAAGAATGATTTAGTTTATTGGCTTTAAGGTTGCCATTCAATGTGGCTGAACAATCAAGTCTTAGATAATCGGGGATACGGAATTCATTTCTTTCCGAATAAGCGACTCTTGTGACATTATAAAAGTTATAAAAAGTAACAGGATAAGTGATTGGGCGGCCGGTATTATAAATAAAATTCGATGTCAGGTTAATCCTTCTGCTTACCCGCAAATTGGCAACAACCTTTAAATCATGAGGTTTATCAAAATTGGCGGGAAAATACTTTCCTCCGTTCACTGTTTCTCCTTCATACTTACCATCTACCTGCAGCAGAGATCTTGAGTAGGTATAGCTTATCCAACCCGTTAGTGCTCCGGATTGTTTCTTAAGCATTAGTTCTATGCCATATGCTTTCCCCCTGGCGCTCAGAATATCAGTTTCAAGATGTTCATTCATCAGTAAAGTCGCTCCACTTTTATAATCCATTATGTTCGCAAGATTTTTATAGTAGACTTCAAATGATGATTCAATAGCCTGTCTCCTGAAATCCTTGTATATACCTAAAGAAAACTGATCACCTCTCTGGGGCTTTATGTAACTGTCGCTAAGTTTCCAGATGTCTGTAGGTGACATTGATATCGTATTGGAAATCATATTCAGATACTGGTAATTGCGCTGAATACCAGCTTTAACCGAAAGATCAGGTGCAATAATAAATCTTGATGAAAACCTGAATTCCAGACCGGGATATACTTTTAATATTTGTCCTTCGTTATAATAAACAGTATCAGTTATATTGTCAATAGATCTTGCAGCTCCGGGGCCATAAATGAATTTTGTATCAGGTCCGAGTGAGGTAAACGCTGTAAACCTTAGTCCACCGTAAAGCAGCAGCCTTGGAGAGTATTCAAACTCATCGCTTATATATATCGATGGCTCCAGTGCCTGCTCTCTTTCAATCGTTTTTGGTGTAATTTCTGATGTTGGGCCGAGAGGGTTTTGGGTTCCGGGATTCAATGTATAATGTGTTGCATCAAGACCAAATTCCGTTTTATGCCTTTCATACGGGAACCAGACGAAACCGGTCCGGAGTATCTTCTGGCTCAGTCTGTAATTCATTGAACTGGCTTTAGCAGCACTTTCTTTTGCATCCAATCCATAATCATAGTCGCTTATAATAGCTGAAACCTGGGAGAAAAGCCTCGTATTAAAGTTATGATCCCATTTTACCGTACCGGTAAGGTTTGAATAATTCATTGCACTCTCTTCATAATAGTCAAACCTGTCATTACTCCTGTATCCGGAGATGGATATGTTGTCATTTTTACCGGCAGAAAAAGAGAGGAGTCCCTGAATATCGTTGAATCCGGCACTGCTTTTCTGGAACTGAACATTATTTAGCATCCCCAGCATCCAGTCTGAGTAGGTTGTCCTTCCGCTGATAATAAATGAGCTTTTCTTTTTTAAGAGAGGCCCTTCGACCATAAGCTTGCCGGTAAATGGACTAATACCTCCACTGATATTGACTTTCTCTTTTGAACCCTCCTTAAGTTTAATATCCATCACAGATGATATGCGGCCTCCGTATTTAGCAGGGATGCCGCTCTTATACAGAACAACATCCTGTATTATATCAGGATTAAATGCAGAAAAGAATCCGAAAAAGTGAGATGGATTTATAATTGGTGCACCGTCAAACAGTATCAGGTTTTGATCGACGTTTCCACCGCGAATGTTAAAACCGGCCGAAGCTTCGCCTGCGGAAGATACGCCAGGTAACAACAGCGAGGTTTTCAGGAGATCGGCTTCACCCATACCCATGGGAATCTGTTTCAGCATTTTCGTGTTTATCTTTTCAATCCCCATTTCGAATTGACGTGTATTGCTTCCCCTGCTTGCCGAAACAGTGACTTCTCCCAGCTGGTTGGTGCTTTGAGAAAGCCCGACATTCAGCACCCCGTCAGAATACATTATCACAGTTCGCTTTGTCGTTTTCATCCCTACCATTCTGTATTCAACCACGAACTGGCCCTTAGGCAGCTCCAGAGAATAGTAGCCGGCATTGTTTGTGACAGCTCCGGTCTTTAACTTTTCAACATATACTATCGCACCGGGAGCTGTTTCGTCAGTACTAAGGTCTTTTATGGTTCCTGACAGGAAAGCAGTCTCAGATTTCTTCAACGCTGAAGGGATCCCAATCTTGAAAATTTTATACTCTTCATTTATTTTGGCCTCCTCATCTTCAATGGAGCTCTGCGCATACCGGATAGTATCAGGTCTGATCTCCCTCTTTTCAAAATAGTCCTGCAACTCTCTGCCGAAGTTCGTTTTAATGCGATAACCTTTTGACAGGATAAGCTTATTGTCATCTGTAATAAAAAATGATAATCCTGTATTTGCCAGAGTTTTATCAAACAGACTGTTTACTGATTCTCCTTTAGAATCCACCTTGAGAAAGAGAGTATCAACCCATTTATCTGAATAATAAATTTTAACGGGGACTGACTTCTCAATGGTGTCAGTAAGATCCTTAAAAAGTATCCTGCTGAACTGAAGAGATAACCTGTTTTCCTGAGCTGTCAGTACAGCTGAAAAGAAAATTAAAAGAATTGTGACCCTGAATCTCCTCATTGTATTATAGCTTTTGAGATACATAGTGAATCAAAATATTCCAGGGCTTTGATTATTGCATTTTTATCAGCGACTTTGATTCTGGTCCTTGATTTCTTCAGAAACTTTTTTATCTCTCCTGAATGCTCACCAAACAGTGATAAGAAGGTTTTGTTGTTCTTTATCCTGTAGTATTTTGAACCAATCATGATATATCTCTCAGGAGAATAAGCATATTCGGTTAACGCATCATAAATGTACAGCTTCGACTTATGTCTTATTATGAACCTCGTATTTCCGTTATAAGCCACTTCATAGAAACCATCCGCCATATCAGGATCATGAAATTTCAAATACCTGAATGTCATACTGTCACCTCTGAAAACAAACCTGAATCCATCAATGATTTCTTTGTTCAGTGCTATACATGGAACCGTGTTAGCGACCAACCGGGTAGTATCGGTATAAATAAGTTCATCCAGATATGTGTCGTACTGAAGTCTTACATTCCTGTATTCCCTGCCTCTTATCTTAAGAGCCGCATTGAATGTCTCTCCTGATAAAAATAAAGGAGTTGTAACCCCATGAAAAAAATATGGAAGATACTCCTTGCCACAAATCATCTCATTCGGGATCGTTACGGCATCATAATAAATCTCGTATAATTTGTCTATTTGAGGACTTGTGCCCTGCGACCGTCCAACGCTGTTCTGATGAGTCTGACCGATGATTGGAGTAGTGAATGCCAGAAGTATTGGCAGAAGGGTATTCTTTTTCATTAAAGGGTAGACAAATTTGAGATGTCGAAATAACGAAATATTTCACTACAAGCAATGATCAGGCTGATTTTAATTATGTGAAAAAAACTTAAATTTTATTCTGAATTTTCTCCTGATTAGAAAAAATAGATGATAAGTGTTACTTTTGCTTTCCTTCAAAAATAAGACCTGTAATGCTTGAATTTTATATAACCAGCTCATGCTGAAATTGTTATTAAGAAGCCTCCTCTTGCTGCTTCTGGCATGGGTGTTTTCTACCTGTATCGATCCTTATACACCGAAGCTTAGTGGTTATGAATCGCTCCTGGTTGTTGAAGGAGTGATGACTGACGATACTGTTCCATATGTGGTAAGGCTTTCTCATAATATTCAGAATGAAGATTCAATCCCTGAAAGAATTTCAGACGCCACTGTTGCTATTTCAGATGAAACAGGTTCCATAACATATCTGGAAAACTGCGGTGACGGAATATACAAGACTGACCCGGAAGAATTCACGGGAACAATCGGTAAAACTTATTCTTTGCATATCGTAACATCTGACGACAAAGAGTATATATCGGCTCCGTCAGAAATGCTTCCGGTACCCGGAATTGAAGATATTTATTATGAAAAGGATACTGAGTTCAGTAATGACCAGACTGAAATTCTGGACGGCATAAGATTATATATCGATACCGAGCAAGGCTCCGGAGAACACCAGTATTTGCGGTGGGAGTACGAAGAGACCTGGAAGTTCGGCCTGGCTGATTATAAGCGCTATTATTATGGCGCCGATTCAGTGATCCGGCCTATATATGATCCGAAAGAATTCTGTTTTAAGACTATACGTTCAACGGAGATTCTCCACGGCGCTCTGGTTCCCGGACAATCCGGTTTTATTAATAGATTGCCGGTCTGCTTTATTGCCCCTTCTGAATCAGACCGCCTTACAATTCAGTACAGTATTCTGGTCAAACAGTATTCCCTTTCAAAGGAAGCCTATGAATTCTGGAATAATCTTAAACAGGTGAGTGAAACAGGTGGTTCTATCTTTGACAAACAGCCTTTTCTTATTACAAGTAATATTACCAATGTAAATGACCCTGATGAAAAAGTTCTGGGATATTTCCAGGTGTCAGCAGTAAAACAGGAAAGAAAAACAATAATACCTGCGGAACTTGTTGAGCTTCATCTTCCCTGGTACAGATCTGATTGCGTCAGATTCGTGGTATCACCTGAAGATTATCCCCCTCCAACTCCGACGCTTCCTATGATGACCTTTTACGAATTATATCAAATGTTTACCGGTTCAGGTGAATTCACATTTGTTGAGCCAATATACAATGAAATAACTCAAGAGCTCGAAAAACTGGTCTTTGTTCCAACGCCCTGCTCCGATTGTGAGCTTACCGGATTTTATCAGAAACCAGACTGGTGGATAGATTTGAATTGAAACAGCACGGTATGAGAAAAAAAGCAACCTGTTTTATACTGATAATTTTACTCCTGATTTCACCTTTCATTAGTACCGATGTTAAAGGCCAGACACCCGATCCGTCTGTTGTGTCAAATGATTACTACAAGGAAAAAATAGTCATTAACACTGACAGGAGTATATATATTGCAGGAGAGAAAGTTCTGGTCAAGTTGTTTAAAATGGACGGCAATACTTGCAGACCGGCCGACGTAAGCAAAGTTGTTTACCTCGAAATGCTTGATGATTCAAATAATCCTTTAAACCAGGCCAGGATAAGAGTAGAGGGGACTTCCGGTTCCGCAGCATTCAGGCTTTCAGACACACTCCGGTCAGGTAACTATCTTTTAAGGGCATACACAAGCTGGATGGAGAACTTCTCAGAGCATTTTTTTTCTTACATCAGCATCACTGTCTTAAATCCGTTTAAAAGTCTCAGGGAGTTATCCCTGACTGACACTGAAAAGGCAAATAACAGCGATCTTTCATATACCTGGAGTGATGAATACAACTGTGACCTGGTGAGTGACAACCATATCATTGTAAAAACCACTTTAGACAAAAAGAAATACGGTACCAGGGATGCGGTAAAATTGGATATCTCAGTTTCCGGGGCTGATGGAAGACCTGTCAAAGCAGATTTATCAGTATCTGTTGTAAAGGCTTTCCTTGAACGCAATGACGGGAAGTATCTTCAATACAAATTTGAAGATGACCTTTCAGTCAATGATCCATCTGAATTTCCTTCCCATCTGCCGGAATTGGAGGGAGAAATGATACGGGGTAAACTACTTAACAAAATAACCAACGTGCCGCTGAAAGACACTGACATATCACTTTCTATTGTAGGAAAAACAGCCAGATGTCAGTTCGCCAGGACTAATGCAAAAGGAGAATTCATTTTTGTGGTCAAAGATCAGATCGGGGTTGATGAAATTGTTATTCAACCTGTTAACCCTGATATCACAGATAGTTATGTCGAACTTCACCAACCATACTCCAATACAAGTAATGGATTCAAACCTCCTGTATTTAATCTGGAAGGAAGCAACCCAGAGCAGTTAAATAATGCTGTAATCAGTATGCAGGTGAATAATCTGTATGAACAGACCAGAGATAAAAAGACTATTCCTGAACCATTTGAAATGCTAGACTTTTTTGGCAAGTCTGTCCGCACAATAAAAATGTCAGATTATATTGAGCTCAAAAATATCCGTGAGGTTGTGAAAGAGATACTTCCTGAAGTGTCTGTCTTCAGAAAGGAAGGGAAGATGGCTTTGAAAGTCATAAGCAAAAGCCAGTATCAGATATTTGAAAATGAGGCCCTTGTGCTTTTTGACGGAGTTCCGGTATCTGATATTGAAAAATTGATGGAAGTTACCGCAAAAGAGCTGGAGAAGATTGAGATTATCAATTCAAGATATTTTTATTCCGGTTATGTTTTTGAAGGTATCATCAGCTTCGTTTCAAAAGAGGGAAATTCAGGAGCTATTGAATCTGTCAATTCTGGTTTAAGGCAGGTATTCGAAGGGTGTTTAAAACCTGAAATTTTTTATTCACCTGATTACAATATTGATTCTTTAAGGCTAAGCAGGATACCCGATTTCAGGAATACTCTGTTCTGGAAACCGGATATTATAACAACAGCCGATGGTTCTGCCACAGTTGAGTTTTATACTTCTGATGAGAAAACGGATTATGTTATCGTCATTTCAGGGTTTGATCCGGAGGGTCACAGAGTGCATTATGCCACTCCACTGGTTGTAGAATAACATAGAACAAATGCTGTGTAATATTGCTGTGTCTTTTAGAAGAATAATGTGACAGAACAATAAGACCCTCTGTTGCGGATGGAAGTACCATCTGGTGCAGTGGAAATATCAGTCATACCATATTCTTTCAGAAACAATATCTGTGTTTTCATGAACTGGTAGCCTATTCCTAACCGTATCCCGGCATCATCCTTAGCATATTGCCCGTTAAAGTCCAGTGGTTTCCAGTTTCTGCTTGCTGCGAAGTTATATCTGTAATATCCTCCTGCACTTAACATGAGATTGGGAGCATAATTCTGCTGTCGTGCTTTCATCAGCACAAGGTCAAGCTGAGGCATTACCGAGTGCATATGGAACTTACCGCTCTCACTGTCGCTGCCGTAAAGGCTATATGTCACACCTGGTTGTATTGCAAACGTCTTTGTGATCTTCAATTGTGACACCATGCCTGTCTTAAAGGCGAAGACAGATTTTGCGCGGTAGAAATCGTCAGGATAATTATGATTACTTAAGCCATAATTGAAAGAAATACCGGCAAGCAACCTCGGATTGACAGAACGGTTTATTACGCTCATATTTGCTACCAGTCTTTCCTGAGATGCTATTTCAGATATACACCCGACAATGAAATCAGTTATTTTAGCCATGCCCTCATAGTCAAGCAGATAACTATCATCTTCAGGTTTATGATAAGGTGTATGTTTGGTGCCGGTGGTAATTTCAACGGCTGGGATGGCTTTTAATGCAAAAGACCAGGTATCTGTCCGACTCTCGATCTCATTTTCAGCTTTCCTTATATCTATTCCGGTGCTCTCTGCTACCCGGAGGGCAAGTTTCTCACCACCATCAATCGATTTCATACCTTTCAGATTAACTCCCTTGTTTGCACTGAGCATCCCTACCATATCAAGGCTGAACATCAGCTTTATTGATTCTGCCGGTACAGGAGGATTATCCATAAAAGCTGATGAACCCAACAGGCCTGACTCTTCACCGTCAAAAGCAATTAACAGAATGCTCCTGAGAGGTTTTTCTTCAGCAGATTCCAGCAAACGTCCTACCTCAATAATAGTTGCAACACCAGACGCATTATCGTCGGCGCCGTTGAAAACTATGGTGTCGCCGTTTGCTATGCGGGTACCCAGGTGGTCATAATGTGCCCCAAAGACAATGTACTCATTCTTTAGAATAGGATCAGAACCTTCGATAACACCAACTATGTTTGTGCCGCCAGTTTCCTCCCCCAGGCTGAAGGGATAGAGGAAGGTATCATTGAGCGGGCTGATGCCTGTCTCTGCATACTGTGCCGTAATATAATCAACTGCCATTTTTATCTCAGGAGAGGTGTATCTTCTTCCTGCGAGTGAGTCAGATGCAAGTATTTCAACATGTCTTCTCAGATTCTCAACAGAAGCTGTCTGTTGTGCACCGACTGTGCCGGTTGCAAGGGCCATAGCAACAAGTAAAGAACAGATAACGTTTTTCATATGGTTTTAAGAGTATTTACAATTCTAAGCAAAAACCAGATAGTGAGACATGATGAATCCGATGTTTTACTAACACTTTTTGAGTATGGGAGAAATGAGAAAATGCAATCGTAAATTAAGGAGAGGATATCCGTGACAAAAACATTTTTTTGGCAGGCATCATATTCTGTTATAACTTTTACATTCAATTTAATAGCCTGATAGTGAAAAACTATGAAAACAACAGTTCTGCTTTTGGTTTTCGCCTTATCAGTCTTCGCAGCCCATGCCCAGTATAAAACATACAAAGAAAATTATAATGTTAAATCATATTCCTGGGAAAAGACTGACACATATTATCCGGCTATTGCAGGCGCTTTAGCTATTGTCCCCGGGCTGGGACATGTCTATGCAAACGAGCCATTGAGAGGATTAGCATTTTTCGGAAGCGTGGTTGGATCAGCCGGGATTGGCTTTTTAGGGTTCTATCTTAGTTTCACCGATGTGCCCGGATTACCCGTTTTTCTTATTTGTTCCGGAGTGACTGGAGTGATTACGACATATACTATGAATATACTGGATGCTGTAAAAGTGTCAAAAATCAAGAACATGGCTATAAACAGCGGAGGTATAACATTCCATATTGAACCTGTAATGAAAATACATTATGAAGATCATCGGTACGGTTCTATCGGGATTTCAGTGAAACTGAATTTTTAAAATTGAACTATTGAACGCAAAGCGGAATGATTTTTGTGTAAAATGAATGTATGAAAGCAAGTGAAGCTATGAAAAAAGTAATCTATCTGTTACTGACAGCATCTTTTATCGGTGCAATATTGTTTTCATGTGAAAATGATAGGCGAATCCTTGTAGGAAGTATTACAAGCCATTCGGAATGTAAATCATCCAAGGCAGCCATGACTGCAGATGTTACTTCTGACACACTCTCCTGCATCAGTTATCTGTACGATGCTTCAGCCAAAAAGCTATCCATAACCCATATCAATGCCGGGTTTAATTGTTGTCCGGGGAGGCTATGGATCGAATCTTCAATTGAAAGCAACACTGTTATAATCAGTGAATTTGAAAGAGCGGCCCAATGTGACTGCAACTGTCTTTTTGACCTGAACATTGAGATTTATGGGCTTGAATCGAAAACATATCAGGTTAAGTTTAAAGAGCCTTACAGTGGTGACGAGCCACATCTCATATTTGAGATGGATCTTCTGAATAATCCTGAAGGCTCATTCTGCGTGACCCGCAAGCATTATCCGTGGGGTATGAGCCAACTGCGGTAGCCAGTATCCGGACTGACAATCATTAGACCGGTCAAGTTCATCTATCCGGCATAGCTATTGGCATAAAAAACTCCCCTCCATTTTCTGAAGGGGAGTAATTATCATATTGTACTAAATTTCCTTATCCAGCTTTAATAGCTAAATCCATACTTTTCCTTTCTCCTAGAAATGCAGGTCAACACCAACACCAACAACCCATGTTTTTGTATCATAAGTCTCATGAATGTCCGGAACCGGTAATTCGGGCGTGATAGTTTTGCCACCATCCTGATACATTGTGTACATTCCTCCAACGTTTACATCGATCAATGGAGTAAGGGTTAAGCCGAAACCAGCTCCGACTGTTGATGTATTAAGGCTGTATCTCTGGTCATTCTGGTAGTTATCATTGACTCCTGTTATTGTTGCGGCATAGCCTGCACTGACACGCAACAATTTGCTGAGTGCATACTCTACGCCAAAGGAGTAATCAAAGAAATTTTTATCTATCATAGGGACATCCTCATCAGCACTGCCATCATAATCATTATTCTTGTCGAAGTAATAGTTTGCGCCAGCCGTCAGATACAGTTTCCCTAGCGGACGTAACCCAACTCCCATTGACAGTGAGGCCGGCATATCGGCAACCTTTTTCCCTCCATCTTCAAACATGCCACCTGCGTTCTTATTATCGATTACTGTTGTGGTAAGTTCCAGTTTGGTTTTAAACTCATATTTAAGAGCAATATTTAGCATCTTAACGGGTGTGATATTAACACTGAGGATCGGGGTAAATCCGCTGCCCTCCTCTATTACATCAGCTTCAATGTTGGTCATTAAATCCAAGGCAACTGCAGAAGCATTCAGCGAGGTAGCGCTTGAAGCACCTACAGCAGTGGCTGCAATTGCCCTCAGGTAGTTGCCAGGACTATTTGTTTAAGGAGCTGTGATTCCGGTATAAGCTGCCGGTGATGCTGTGATTGTGACGTTAGAAATAGAACCCTGGTATGTGTTTTTAGCAGTTATATACCTTCCGCCAACTGCAACAGAAATCATGTCATTTATTGCGTATGAAACATTTGCCTGGTATCCGAAGTATATTGAGCTGCCTTTGAAATAGATGTCGGCATCATATCCGGTGACGTTTCTGAAGAGAGGGTCAGGATAACTTGCTTCAACAACGCCCTGATCCAGTTGTGCCAGCTGAGACTGAAGGCCAGGGACCAGTTCTGATATCATCATCTCAAAAGCTGGAAGCCCGGTGGCATATTCTGCGCCGCCACCACCGCCAATTGGATTGAACCCCAATGAAAAAGCCAGTTTATCTTTTTTAAATACGGCGTATACTCCCGGGAAGATCGGGGCACTGACTTTCCCAATGTATTCAGTTGGCTTTTCCGTCAGGAAATAATAGTCATTGGTGACAGTCTTTGTCTGACCAATAATCTGGTTATTAATTGAAAAATGAAACCCATTGTCAAGCTTTGTCAGACCTGCAGGATTATAATAAACAGCATCAACACCTGTTGAAGCATTACGGCTAAGTATCCGCGTCATGTATGCACTGTGGTTTGTGTTTGTCACAAGACCTCCGGCCATTGCACTAGCGGTGACAGTCGCCGCAATAATTAACAAAAGAGTTTTTTTCATAGACTACGTTTTAATATTGCACCCATTTGAATATTTCCAGCCCGATAAATAATGAAGCTTATAATGCATTCTCAGGATGCAAATTGTTAATAATAATTCTCTAATTAATTGATACAGACCAGTATTAATTGACTTTACAGGTAATACTCGTTTCCCTATCATAAGATAAATGTAGAAATTAATTTTAAAACTCCTAATTTTCATGGTTATGGACAGGGAGAATGGGGCACAATGCAGAGATCACCTGACGATTGGCATCCGGCAATCAATTGCCACAGAAAATCGGTATTCTTACGTATCCATAACTTTTCACTTTTGCCTTTTGCCTTTATTCTCCCCTTCACCCTGGCTCCTCGCTAAAATAACCCACAGGGTTATTTATTAACGCTCGGCCCTCTTTTGCCTTTT